>CALCSS010000131.1 GCA_937893835.1 uncultured Fidelibacterota bacterium | reverse complement strand
AATAATATTTTGCAACATCATTTCTTCATTTTTTAGGGGAATAATTTTCTTATCTGTACCACACTATTTTTGATACATAGGTCAATCGTACGTTGTAATTCTAGGCCACTATACCAATACGAATTAGACCAGACCATATTTCCTGATTGTTGATCGATCATTTTTAACATCAATCCTACTCTACTTTGGGTATATTCCACTTTATTCCCTTCCCTCACTTTACCCGCATGTGTTGTGGTAGTTGATGTCTGTAATTGTGATGATTGGGATTTTTCCTTTTCGTCATCCATCTCTGCTGTTTGTTGCACTGTAGTCTTTGTATAGCCACGGTCCTCATGACGAAAGGGGATTACGATCATCTCAGAATCCGTGAATTCTGTGATAATGCATGATAGTTCCAATGAGAGTGCTCCATTACTGATTTGAACTTCAAACAGGTCATCATTTATTTCATTTACAGGATAACCATATTTTAAAAAGTTATGTGTTACACTATTTAAGATCATCGAACCTGACCCTAGCATATTTGAATGGTCACGGATATTTTTCACATATAATCTGCCAACATTATCAAAATCATATTTTGATAGTATTGCAGGATCTCCTGGTCCAGACCAACATGAAAACAATAGGAATAAGATTATTGAATTTTTCTTATTCATCATTCTTCAGATAAAATTCGTATATGTATTTTTGCTTCTCGTTTTACCTTTTTATCTTTTGAATACTTTAGGCATTTTTTCCATGAACCTAGTGCTTCTTTAGGTTCATGGAGTGCCTCATGTAGTAGAGCTTTCATTTGATGCACGTCGGGACTGGTTGGGCTCTCACTTTGGGCTTTTTTTATGTGGAGCAAGGCTTCTTCAAACATACCTGCATTTAATGCTGCAGTTGCCTTTAACAATGAATCAGAATTATCAGCAATTAAAATACCAGTGATAAGAATCAAACTTAATATTCTCATGCTGGATTTTCCTCTTTGGATAATTGTACGATTGCTCTCAAGACATCTCTTCGACTTATTTGGCCCACAAGTTTTTCTCCTTCGATCACTGGGAATCTTCTATATCTTGATTTCATGAATAGGTCTACCACATCAGATAAGGTATCATAAATATTAACGGTAGTAATATCATTGGACATATATTCTTTAACTAGACCTCCTAGATTATTGTAATAGGAGGATTCAAATAATGTTCTCATACAATCCTTCTCTGAAAGAATACCAATAAGTGACCCACTCTCATCTAGAACTGGAGCACCAGAGATCTTATTACTAAGGAAGGATTCCATTGCAGTTTCAATAGGCGTATCTAATTGGAATGTAATTAGATCTTTTGCCATGAATTTTTCAATTGAATAATTTATTTTCATATCGTACTCCAAAAATCAAATTAACCAAAATTATATCATAGGAGATCCAAAAACAAATAACGGGATATTTTTTGATCTCCAATTATTCAAAGAGAGAAGACTCATTATCTAAGAGCATCTGTGCTTTTTTTTGATAGAACCAATTATCAGTCATTACTTCAGGATTTTTTGTCAGATTGGTATTTAAAACCCTATTTAGAATTTCGTTAAATTGTTCTCGATTACCCGCCTTTTGATGGTAAAACTGTGCCATCAATACACTATTACCTAAATATTGTGGGTTCGTGTTCAATGCCTGGTCAAAATAGGAATGAGATTGGGAAATGTCCAGACCCGGAATTCGCGTATAGAGCATTCCAAAAAAGCGATATGGGCCACCATAATGAAAATCTGGATCTAGGGCAATGACACGGTGCATGATAACCTCAAGTAATTCACGGTGATTTAATCTCTCCATTACAGGCTTGGCATTCAAATAGTGTGCGAGGTTTTCACCCCACCAATATAATCCAGGTAAAATAGATCTTGGTGCATCAGTCAAGGATGATAATAGTTTAAAAGAGCTATCTCCTTCAGTATTGATATATATCGAAGCAAAATCTGGATGGTCCATTACCGCTTTTCTACACATTTCTTTACCATCAAAGAATAAAATATTTTGCTTAGCAGGATCGTTCTCTAGAAAATATGCTTGGGTGAATTTAATTTTTGCTAGAAATATAGTATTCTCAAAATCAGTGGGACGTTGTTGAAGAACTTTTATAATGAGATTTTCTGCCTTATCTAAGGCTCTTGGATCTGTTCGTTGGTCCCAATATGAATTGGCTTGAGAGATCAATTGGTCAATAACCTCCCTATTCTCTTTGATATTAATATCACTCCCAGCACAACTTAAAAAAATTGCGACCGAGACCACTTTGAGAAAATTTTGTTTCAAGTAATAAGTCATTCTAACTATTATATTTTATCATATGAAATTAAGGGATATAGAGGATATTGGAAAAGGTCATTGAATTAAAAACAATGGAACCCACTACTTTATTGGGAGTTGGAGATTCTAATGTAAAACTTATAGAGGATTCAATTCCTGCTAAGATCATTGCACGAGGCGAGACGATCAAGATCCAAGGTGAAGAATTAGATGTTAAACGTGCTCACGAGGTTTTGTATGAAATGATGCAAACATTAAATACAAGGGGTGATCTCACTGCAAGAGATGTTCAACAATTGATAACTTTGTCCAAAACAGAATCAATGGGAATGGAAGATGGTGACAAGATTCCTGATTCTGTTATTTATTTTGGGATAAAAGGTGCAGTGAGTCCAAAAACTGAAGGCCAGTATCGATATTTTGAAATGGTCAAGAATAATGATGTGGTCTTTAGCATTGGCCCTGCTGGGACAGGTAAGACATTCCTTTCAGTTGCCTTTGCATTAGCCGCGTTAGATGGTCATGAGGTCGATCGCATAATTCTTTGTAGACCTGCTGTCGAGGCTGGAGAAAGTTTGGGCTTTCTTCCTGGGGATCTAAAGGAAAAGGTTGATCCATATCTCGCTCCACTTTATGATTCCCTTCACACGCTTTATTCACAGGCTAGGCTATCTCAATTATTAGAGAGCAAGGTCATTGAGATAGTGCCTCTTGCATATATGAGAGGCAGGACATTGGACAATGCTTATATGATCTTAGACGAGGCTCAAAATGCAACGCCACTGCAAATGAAAATGTTCCTTACTCGGCTTGGAGTTGGATCTAGAGCAATTATCACTGGTGACATTACTCAAATAGATCTAGAGAATCCTATAGAGTCGGGATTATTACAAGCCTCCGAAATACTTAAAGACGTCGAAGGTATTGGATTTGTTAAGTTAGATAAACGAGATGTTGTTCGTCATCACTTGGTCATGAAGATCATTCAAGCCTATGACAAAGAGTGAATTAGTATATTGGTTTATGCTATAATTTCATTTTCTAAATTTTTAATTAAAAATAAAAATATTCCTTAATTTCCAATCTGTTTTATAAATGTTTTATAAACAATAATTATGCAGCGAAAATCAGTAATAGTTGCGGCAAAACGTACTCCAATCGGAGCATTTCAGGGTCAATTTTCGTCCTTGTCTGCATCTGACCTCGGGTCCATAGTGATCAAACAGGTATTAATTGACGCGCAAGTTCAGCCTGATCAAATAGATGAGGTCATTTTGGGCAATGTCTTGTCTGCGGGCCAAGGCCAGGCTCCAGCGAGACAAGCCACAATTAAAAGTGGTTGCCCGAACTCTATTGAATCCTTGACCATAAATAAAATGTGTGGTTCCGGACTAAAGGCAGTTATGATAGCGGATCAGGCAATAAGATGTGGAGATGCTGATATCATTGTTGCTGGTGGTATGGAGAGCATGACAAATGCGCCATATCTACTGCAAGATGCAAGGTCAGGGAAGAGACTAGGTCATGGAAAGCTTGTTGATAGTATGATACACGATGGACTTTGGGATGTATATAATGACCAACATATGGGCAACTGTGCAGAGATGTTGTCAAAGGATCGTAATTTTTCTCGTGAGGATCAGGATAACTTTGCGATTGAATCCTATAATAGATCAATATCTGCGAGTGAAAAAGGAATATTCAAGACTGAGATCGTACCCGTTGAGGTCAAACAAAGAAGCGGCGATGCTCTTGTTTTAGAAAATGATGAAGAACCTACAAGAGTTCAATTTGAAAAGATCCCAAATTTGAGACCGGCATTTGAGAGTAAGGGTACAATTACAGCTGCAAATGCCTCAAAATTAAATGATGGTGCTGCTGCCTTATTGATCATGAGTGATCAAAGGGCAAAAGAACTGGACCTCGATCCACTAGGCTCCATCATAGGACATGCTTCTGCGGCACATGAGCCGGAGTGGTTCACCACTGCACCAGGTAAGGCAATTGATAAGTTGCTGCAAAAAGTTAACCTAGCTCCCAGTGATATTGACCTTTGGGAGATAAATGAGGCTTTTGCTGTTGTTGCCATGGCCGCAATGCAAGATTTCAACATCGATCAGCAAAAGGTAAATATTTATGGTGGTGCTGTAGCACTGGGGCATCCCATTGGTGCTTCTGGGGCACGAATCCTTACTACTTTGTTAAATGGAATGACAAGAACAGGATCAAAATTGGGTCTTGCGACGCTCTGTATCGGAGGAGGTGAAGCGTCAGCATTAATTATTCAAAGAGATGATTGATTTTAGCTTATCACCTGAACAAGAGCTAATAAAGGAGACCGCAAGGGACTTTGCCAATACACATCTTTTGCCAGGGGTGATAGAACGCGATGAAGAACAAAAGTTTCCCAAAGATCAGATAAAAGCAATGGGAGAACTAGGTTTTATGGGTATGATGATACCTGAAAAATGGGATGGCTCTGGTCTTGATACAATTTCATATGTGATCGCGATCGAGGAAATTGCAGCGGTCGAACTTGCAACTTCCACCATAATGTCAGTTAATAATTCCTTGGTATGTCAGGTCTTATTGGATTGGGGTACTGATGATCAAAAAAATAAATTTCTAAGGCCACTTGCATCAGGTGAAAAATTAGGTGCATATAGCCTTAGTGAGCCCCAATCAGGCTCTGATGCCAGTAATATGAAAACGTTCGCTGAGAAGGATGGTAATGATTTCATAGTCAATGGTACGAAGAATTGGGTGACAAGCGGACAGAATAGTGACCTGATCATTTTTTTCTGTGTGACTGATAGATCAGCTGGTTCTAGAGGAATATCTGCATTTATCATTGAGAAGGGAACTCCTGGTTTCACGGTTGGGAAAAAAGAAAATAAATTGGGCCTAAGGGCATCGGACACTTGTGAACTTTATTTTGATAATTGTAAGATCTCGAAAGAGAACCTGATCGGTGATGAAGGTCAAGGATTCTCAATTGCCATGAAGGCCTTGGGTGGCGGCCGCATAGGCATTGCCGCACAATCAATAGGTTTGGCAAGGTCTGCACTTGAAAAGTCATTAAGCTATTCTAAGGAGAGAGAACAGTTTGGCCAACCTATTGGAAATTTTGGAGCAATTCAAAATAAAATAGCCGATATGGCGACCAATATCAATGGAGCGAGGTTATTGGTTTGGCAGGCTGCTACTTTAAAGGACCAAGGTAAGGATCATGCCAAAGAAAGTTCGATGGCAAAATTATTTGCTTCTTCCACAGCGATGTCAGCTGCATCAGATTGCGTACAGATTCATGGTGGTTATGGCTATATGCAAGAGTATGGCGTAGAAAGGTTGATGCGCGATGCAAAGATCACGGAAATATATGAAGGCACGTCAGAGATACAGCGTCTGGTCATTAGCAGAGAACTACTAGAGTGAATTTAAACAAAGTAGATATTGACTGGGATAAACTAGGCTTTGATGCGGTAGAGACACGGAGCATGTTTATTGCAACTTGCTCAATAGATGGGGAATGGACCGGAGGCTCCCTCATGCCTTATGGGAAAATTGAACTTTCCCCTGCTGCAGGCGTCTTGAACTATGGGCAAGGGGTATTTGAAGGCACAAAAGCATTTCACACCAGTAAGGATAATATCGTTTTATTTAGAATTGACCGTAATGCGAAAAGAATGGCGTGGTCCACAAAACGGATGTGCATTCCTCAAATGGATCCTGACTTTTTTATTCAAGCTGTTATGGAAACGGTGAAAGATAACTTGGATTATGTTCCTCCATATGGCAAAGGTAGTATGTATATCAGGCCAATTGTATGGGGCACCGCTCCAGCATTGGGCGTGAGGGCAGTTGCTGAATATACTTTTATTGTCTTTGTCTCCCCGGTAGGTTCCTATTTCAAAGGAGGGGTCAAACCACTCAACTTAAAGGTCGAGACAAATTATCATCGTGCTGCACCCAGAGGAATTGGAAATGCCAAGGCAATTGGAAATTACTCGGCATCTCTATACCCGCTGACCATGGCAAAAAAAGAAGGTTTTGATGAAGTGATATACTTGGACTCTGTAGATGGGGAGCGAGTAGAAGAACTCGGATCGGCAAATTTATTCATCTGTAAGGATGGGATCATCAAAACGCCAAAATTAAGTGGGTCAATACTAGATGGTGTCACTAGAGACTCCGTATGCAGGATAGCCTCTGATATCTTAGGCATTCAGGTGGAGGAAACAGATATATATCTAAGAGATATGCTAGAGGCTGATGAGGTCTTTTGTACGGGTACAGCGGTCATAGTAACGCCCGTGGGCAGAATCACATATGAGGGTCAGGTACATGAATTCGCTCATGGCGGCATTGGCCCTATAACCAATAAATGCAAAGAGACATTGACCGCTCTCCAGCGGCAAGAGATCAATGATCCATTTGGGTGGCTTCATTCTGTGATCAAAAAAGGTTAAGAGGTAAATATGTTGCCAGTTTTTGAAAGTATGGAAAATAGAGGCCATGAGGAAGTGGTCTTTTGCAATGATAAGGACACAGGTCTAAAAGCTATTATCGCCGTTCACAATACCACCATTGGTCCTGCTCTAGGTGGATGCAGGATGTGGGATTATGAATCAGAGGAAGACGCCTTAAAGGATGTACTCAGACTATCAAGAGGGATGAGTTATAAGGCAGCAATTGCGGGTTTGAATCTAGGTGGTGGTAAGGCTGTCATAATTGGCAATTCAAAAAAAGATAAGAATGAGATCTTGTTTCGTTCATTTGGTAGATTTGTACAAGGTCTGGCTGGTAGGTACATCACAGCCGAGGATGTCGGTACAAGCGTCAAGGACATGGAGTGGGTAAGGATGGAGACCCGATATGTTACTGGAATATCACGCGCACTAGGTGGCAGTGGCGACCCGTCTCCGGTGACGGCATTGGGGACCTGCTCAGGAATCAAGGCAACGGTCAAGAGAAAGCTAGGTAAAGATTCATTATCTGGTCTTAAAATTGGCGTACAAGGCCTTGGGCACGTCGGATACCATCTCTGTAGATACTTGCATAGGGAGGGCGCAAAGCTTTATGTCACTGATATTCATGAGGAATCCATAAAACGCGTGGTCGATGAATTTGGTGCCAATGTGATAGGCTTGGATGAGATATATGATGCAGAAATTGATATTTATGCACCATGCGCCTTGGGAGCGACATTAAATGATGATACGATCCCAAAACTAAAATGCTCGATAGTTGCTGGTGCTGCCAATAACCAACTCAAGGAAGAGGATGTTCATGCTCAAATGTTGAAGGACAGAGGTATTCTATATGCCCCTGATTATGCGATCAATGCAGGGGGACTCATCAATGTTGCAAATGAGATAGAAGGTTATAACCGAGAGCGTGCTTTTACTCAGGCTGAGGAAGGCATCTACGATACACTAATGGCGATATATGAGAAATCTGAAGAGGATGATGTCACGACACAAATGGCTGCGTCAAAAGTTGCCAAGAAAAGGATATCTGATGTGTCTAAATTGAAAAATGTATATCTACCAAAGAAGAATGTCATGGGCAAACGCGACAATGCCTGATCCACATCCAAGAAGAAATGCAAGAGAGGGAGTACTGGAGGCTTTGTTTGCACAACAATTTTCAGAAGAGAGACCCAAATTGGTACTTGATCGTATTCTGAGGTCAAACCCAGGTCGAAAGAAAAGTTCAGATTTTATTCAGCTACTCTTTTTTTCTGTCATGGATAATGTCAATTGGGCTGATGATCTAATTAGATCACATTTGCAGAATTGGGAATTTGACCGTGTTGCCCAGGTGGATCGTTTGTTACTTCGAATGGGCATATGTGAGATATTCTTCATAGAGGACGTACCTCCCAAGGTATCCATCAGTGAGATGGTAGAGATATCAAAGATCTATAGTACAGATGAGAGTCCAGGTTTTATAAATGGTATACTTGATGCGGTATATAAGGATTATCAAAAAAAGGAGATCAATTAGATCAGATCATGGTATTAGCAAAATTATTTGGTACTAAATCAGATCGAGAGGTAAAAAAACTTACTCCAACTCTCGATCGCATAAATCAGTTATATGAGTCTTTGTCCTCAAAGACGGACGAGGACCTGATAAATAGGACCATGGAGTTGAGAGAGTTCGTTACCAAAACTCGTCAAGAGAAAGAGGACTCATTGCCTGAGACCATGGACAAACTGCAACGCAGCGCTGAGATATTGAAGGCTGAACAAGGTGCCCTTGGCTTGATCATGGAAGAGGCGTTCGCAATGGTGAAGGATACGAGCCGGAGAATGTACGGTTCATCATGGCGTGTATCGGGACAGGAGACAATCTGGGAGATGATTCCCTATGACGTACAGTTGTTGGGTGCGATAACCTTACACAATGGAAAGGTCGCTGAAATGAAGACCGGTGAGGGAAAGACGTTAGTAGCAACAATGCCGATCTATCTTAATGCACTTACAGGCAGAGGAGTACACGTCATCACTGTAAATGATTATCTTGCCCAAAGAGATGCAGAATGGATGGGGGAGGTATATAGACGCCTAGGTCTTAGTGTTGGATTCATTCTGAATTCAATGGACAATGTCCAGCGTCGAGAAATGTATCAACGCGACATAACCTATGGCACCAATAATGAATTTGGCTTTGACTACCTTCGAGACAATATGGCACTGCAGAGGGACGAGAAAGTTCAAAGAGGACATGCCTTCGCCGTGGTGGATGAGGTTGATAGTGTTCTTATCGATGAGGCTCGAACTCCGCTCATTATCTCTGGTACGATTGATGCCCCAGTTGATGAGACCTTTACAACTCTAAAGCCAGGTGTTCAGCAATTGGTCAAGAGGCAATCCTCGCTTGTATCAGATCTAGTCCGTGAAGCTCAAAAATTCCTTGATGATGGTGACGAGGACAATGCTGGTCTAAAATTATTGCAGGCACAGCGTGGAATGCCGAAGAATCGACAAGTGATGAAGGTCTTTCAAGAACCAGGAATGCTGAAATTGGCACAAGACATCGAATCAATTTATACTCGTGACAAGAAGATGCAGGAAGTAGATGATGACCTTTACTTTGCGGTGGATGAAAAAAGTCATGTGATGGACATTACTGAGAAAGGTAGGTCTCTATTGTCTCCAGACGACCCTGATACTTTTATCATTCCAGACCTTGGAGAATTATTACTTGAGATAGATGAGCGAGATGATCTTAGCCCTGTTGATAAGGAACAAGAACGGGAAAAGGCACACCAGCTCCACGCCGAGCGAAGTGGGACCATCCACAACTTCAATCAGCTCCTGAGAGCATTTACATTATATGAAAAAGATGTGGAGTATGTCTTACAGGAAGGTAAGGTCATGATCGTGGATGAATTCACTGGGCGTGTCCTTCCAGGAAGACGTTACTCTGATGGCTTGCACCAGGCACTTGAGGCCAAGGAAAATGTTAGGATCGAACGAGAGACCCAGACCCTTGCCACGATCACCATCCAGAATTATTTTCGTCTTTATGATAAATTGTCAGGAATGACCGGTACCGCTGAGACCGAGGCAGAGGAGTTAGGCTCCATATACGGTCTGGACGTAACGGTTATCCCGACTCATAGGCCTATCTCAAGAGATGATAGAGATGATCTGGTTTACAAGACCAAGAGAGAAAAATACAATGCCGCAATCGATGAGATCACAGAATGTCACCACAGTGGGCAGCCTACATTGGTCGGGACAATATCGGTCGAGGTATCTGAACTTCTTTCGCGAATGCTCAAGAGAAAGAATATTCCTCACAATGTGTTAAATGCAAAACAGCATAAGAGTGAGGCAGAGGTCGTGGCACGCGCGGGGCAAAAGGGTGCAGTGACCATTGCGACCAATATGGCCGGAAGAGGAACAGATATTAAGCTTGCTGAGGGAATCAAGGAATTAGGTGGCCTACACATTATTGGTACTGAGAGACATGAGTCAAGGCGTATCGATCTACAATTGCGCGGGCGTAGTGGTCGGCAGGGCGATGATGGATCCTCGAGGTTCTATTTATCACTTGAAGACGATCTGATGAGGCTTTTTAGTTCTGATCGAGTGGCAGCCATCATGGACAGAATGGGCATTGAAGAGGGGGAGGTCATCTCGGCCAGAATGGTAACGAGGGCCATCTCCAATGCGCAAAAGAAAGTCGAGGTCCGGAACTTTGGTATAAGGAAGCATCTCTTGGAGTACGATGATGTGATGAACCAGCAGCGACAGGTTGTGTATGATATCAGAAATCAGGCACTTGCGGGTGAGAATATGCAAGAGGGAGTCTTTCAGATACTGGATGATTTCATATTGGATGAGGTTGAACTGCAATCAGATTCCGGTAACGTTGAATACTGGGACTGGGACCATTTAAAACAACGATTTGCATCCCATTTAATGGTAGATGTCTCATTGGAAAATATCTACGAGGACATGGGCAAGAATGACCTCACAGGTGAAGAGATCGGAGACTGGGTATTGGAACAGTCAAAAAGTGTCTACAAGGCACGAGAGACTCTTGTTCCAGAAAATGTGATACGCGAATTTGAAAGATTTGTTATTCTTAGGACCATTGATGAGAAATGGAAAGACCATCTATATGCCATGGACCAATTAAGAGAGGGTATCAACCTTAGGGCATATGGCCAGAAAAATCCTTTGCTGGAGTATAAGTCAGAGGGATTCAAGATGTTTCAGGAGATGATGGCAGATATGAATTCTATTACTGTCCAGCGATTGTTCAGGACTCAGATACAGGGAATGGAGGGACAGGCACCACGATCAGATTCATCTGTGAGAAACGTTAAGGTCTCTCACCAGGACACCACAGGAATGGGATTCCAGGGTCAGGCCCAAACTCAACAAGGGAATCAACCTCAGCAGGTTCGTACTCCTATAAAGACCGAACTGAAAGTTGGTAGAAATGAAAAGATATTGGTCCGAGGTCCGAATGGTGACGAGATCGAAATAAAGAATAAAAAATTGCAGAACTATCTGAATAAAGGATACACACAGGTTTAATATGGGAGCTAAAGATCGATTTCAGACCAGGGCCATACACATTGGAAATGAGCCTGATAAGGAAACAGGAGCCGTAGCTCCGCCAATCCACCTTACCTCGACCTTTCAGCAGGAAGCAGTTGGAGAGGACAAGGGTTTTGACTATGCCCGTGGTGGTAATCCCACTCGTAAACGATTGGAGGACAATCTCGCGGCTCTTGAGAGTGGCGACCATGGACTAGCATTTGCCAGTGGTATGGCTGCAACGACCACTCTTTTTCAAACACTATCTGCAGGTGATCATGCCATTATTGGCCATAATGTTTATGGAGGCACCTACAGGATGTCGGTGAAGGTACTGTCAAACCATGGAATCGATTTTGAGTTTGTAGATACCAGGTCAATAGAATTGGTCAGGTCAGCCATTAGACCAAACACCAAAATGATCTTTGTTGAGACCCCGACCAATCCACTATTAGAATTGTGTGACATAGAAAGAACATCTGAAATATGCAAAGACCATGATATCCTTCTTGCAGTGGACAATACCTTTATGAGTCCCTATGGTCAGAATCCTCTCTCTCTGGGTGCTGATGTCGTGATGCATAGTGCCACAAAATTTATTGGAGGCCATAGCGATCTTCTTGCAGGTGCATTGGTCACAAGTGATCCTGCCTTGGCTGAAAAGTTATATTTCATCCAGAAGTCAGGCGGAGCGGTCCCAAGTCCTTTCGACTGTTGGCTTATGTTGCGGAGTACCAAGACCATGGAACTGAGGGTTCAAAGACAATCAGATAATGCCATGGAAATAGCAAAAAGACTTGAACGTTCGGACATTGTTGAATCGGTCATTTACCCAGGTCTTAAGAGCCATGACCAGCATGACCTAGCGCTGAGGCAACAGACCGATCCTGATGGAAGACCCATCTTTGGTTCAATGCTATCACTGAGATGTGGGACGATCGAGAGGCGCGATGAATTTCTTTCTAGATTAAGACTATTCACACTTGCAGAGAGTTTGGGAGGTGTCGAGAGTCTGATCTGTGTCCCTTATGAGATGACACATGTTGCTGTTCCAGATGAGACAAAGGAGTCGATGGGACTGACCAAGGACCTTGTACGTTTGTCGATAGGGATTGAACACGTAGAGGACCTCTATGAGGATATTGTATCAGCTCTTGGGGAATAATTATATGAGTGAATTATCGGTATAAAATCGTTATTATTACATAAATACAATTGGCAATTTAGCCATTGTAATAGACTTTTTATTTTTTGTTAATAATTCTAATATATCATCTTTGATATTATCGGAGGAAAAAAATGACATTTATGAGAAGAAATCTTTCTCTTTTGATCATGATCTTAACTGCCAGTAGTGCAGCATTCTCTAATGTGACCGTTTCCATAGGAGAGGTCCAGGTAAGTGGATATACTGAGGATATTGTGGTACCAGTAACGTTGACAAATCCAGACAATGCAGTTGGGGGTCTTCAATTTGATCTTATTGCTCTACCTACGATCATTACTCTATCAGGTGCAGTTCCTGTGGATCAGGATAATTTTAGTGCAGATTACACTGTCTTTGATGATGGCTCGGGGAGAGTGGTCTTTTATAATGGTTTGGGAGGTGAGATCGCCGCTGGCGGAGATGAAGTTGTTTTGAACTTGCATTATGACGGGTCTGACATATTGTCTGCAGTGGTAGAATTAGAGGTGTTCGACCTTTCAGTAAGCGATGGCGATGGCAACCTGGTCGATGGTGATGTGGTCAATGGCTCCATAACGATAGGGGATGTGATCATTCTAAGTGCATCAACAGACACGGGGGATGTTTCAGAGCAGGTCTATCTGGATATTGATCTTCAGAATTCAGGCGAAGTGGGTGGCCTGCAGTTTGATATCTACGATACGCCAAACTATCTTGATGTGACCGGATTTACAACAACAGATCGCTCGACCGGCTTCACCATTGACTTTAATGAACTGGACAATGGTGACACAAGGGTGATCATGTATAGTGGTGATAATCAAAATATTGAAACTGGTTCAGGCTCAATTGCGACCATGGAGATGATGATCCATGAGAACGCATATAATTCAAATGTAGGTGTCAATTTCTCAAATGTCACCGTCACAGATGGGATTGGAGGTACCTATTGGGTTGAAAGCGCAGACTCAGGTACTGTAACTGTAAGCCCTGGCTATATTGAGGAGCCACATAATCTACAGGTGCAGGATGGCATGGACGCTCAGGTCTTGTTGAGCTGGGATCCTCCATTTGGACCGATACCAGAGGATTTTTCAGAAGACTTTGAAGAAGGAACGGTTCCCGATGATTGGGACCTTACCACAAACTCTGCACAAGGTTGGTTTATCACTCAAGATGGTTCCAGTGGGTTCTGGGCCATCCCATCCCATACCTGGTACATGTGCTCAAATGATGACATGGCAAACGATGATGGTTCCATGGACTATATGGTGACACCACCCTTGAATGTGAGTGGCGCTGAGAACATAACACTGAACTTTGCCTCTTACTTTGATGGTGCATATAGCCAAACGGCACATATAGCAGTAAGCACTGACGGTACGAACTTCACCGAGGTATATGCCTTGGACCCTGTCTCCGAATGGGTGACCGAGACAGTAGACCTTTCAGAGCATGCAGGCGTATCAAACCTGTATATTGCATTTCATTCGAATGACAATGGATTCTGGGGCTCTGGATGGGCTGTTGATGATGTCTTCATTACATTTGCTGCTAGAGAGGTTGGCCGGAATGTACACTATGAACTGACTGAACTTGGAGAGTGGGCACTGTCCGCGCCAAAGGAAGAGGTCATCGAACAATTCCCCGGAGGAATCCCACACGAATTAAAGGTTGACCTGGATAATCCGATCAATAATGAGATACGACCAGTGGAGTTGGATGCTTTCAAGGTCTATCGATCACTCAGTGGCACATCGGACTTTGAGGAGATCGCTGAGGTAGGCAGTGACGTGACCACATATCTCGATGAGGATGTTGTGAACAGTACGACCTACTACTACTATGTTACAGCAATATACCCAGACGGTACGGAGTCTGGCCCAACGGAGACGATCTCTGCGACCCCAGTTGAGTGGGTCGAACTATGGTTTGACGATGGCGCATCATTATCGGGGCAGATGGATACCCTGGACTTTTACATAAACAACGAGTCCGATCTAGGATTGTTCTACTTTGAGATCATGGATTACCCTGATATCATCAATAGTTTGAATATCATTACCACAGAAAGAACGTCTGATTGGGCCCTAGAGATAGCGGATCAAGGAGACGGGACCATTGCAATTACTGGTATCAGCGTAGGTACGGTCTTGGGAGCGGGAGACGGCCCCGTTTGTCGAGCTGTCCTCTATCCCACAGCAGAGCAGGAGGTCACGGTCAATCTCTCTTACACCTCTGGTACCTCTATTCAGGATGTGGGTTATGTCGACCTTAATTGGACGGCAGAGAGTGGTACATATGATGTTGGTATCGAGACACAGTATCTGAGCCTTTATGGTGGCTATGGAAATAGCGATTCACAAACCACTGGCTCTGTATTCTTGGAGAATACCCAACCGGTCTATGCGATGCAATTTGATATCCTTGCCGATCCACCATTCATCAATGGGGTCGATCTATCATTCAACCCATTGCTCGACCTGGAGAATTGGTCCGTATCGGGAGCAGATCTAGGCATAGGCTACAGAGTGACGGCGTATGACAACTCCCAGTCAAATCCCATAGAGCCTGGTGTTGGCCATCTGGTCGATATTGAATATGATGTGCTTACGGGAATACCTGATGGTACGATCATTGACATAACCATTAGCGAGGCGGTCCTGGCAGATGTCAACAACCTGCCAATGGTCACGGTCGGCAATCCCCATTCATTTTATATAGGTCAGCCACCTGTAGGCTGTACGATCGAGAATGTGTCAGGCCAGATGACTCCCGGAGGCAGTGGAACCTTCGAGATACATATTGATAATATCGAGACCCTGAACATCCTAGAATTTGAGATCACCGATATGCCAGACCTCATGACGGTCACGAACATTACCCCACTGGGCAGATTTGAAGACGGGACCATTGACGGGATCTCTGGAGAGACCGAGTCCGGTTCATTCTATTTTCTTGGATATGATTTTGTCACAGCGATCGAGCCAGACACAGGTCCCATACTAGAGGTCGAGGTAGAATTCAGCAATACACTAACAAATCCATCTGTTGTCTTTATGATCACCTCGATATCTGCTGGTGATGTCAATGCCAATCCATTGACAATAGTTGCGGATAACTTTGGTCAATTTAGTGGCGAAATGGTCGGGGTCGATCTGGGTGATGGCCTACCAGTGAGCTTTGCCTTGCATCCAAATTATCCCAATCCCTTCAATCCATCCACGATCATATCCTACGACCTTGCCTTCCAGTCCGATGTATCACTCAATATCTATGACATGAGAGGTAGGATGATCAGGAATCTCGTAGGACAGACCCAAGAGGCAGGACATTATTTGATCGAGTGGCATGGGAATGACAATTCCGGAAATAATGTGGGTGCAGGTGTCTATATATACAAGTTGAGTGCAGGTAGTAGGATCTTTAGTCAAAAAATGATCTTGATGAAATGATCCATGGATAAATAAATTATAGACGTTTAGTAATTAACAACTTTTTGATCTATGCCGCGGTGGTGGAATTGGTAGACACGCCAGATTTAGGATCTGGTGCCCTTTGGGTGTGAAGGTTCGAGCCCTTTCCGCGGTACGACTGTATTATAAATAAATAATCATCTAAATAATGAATAGTTGGTAGAGATTGTAGGTCACGATAAGGATACCTATGATGATCATTGTCCTTGCAATGAGCCTTACCATACCTCTTGAGCCATCACTCACTCTCTTCTCCGCTTTCTAATTGCTCAAGTAATCTCAATGATGTCCATCTATCAAACAATTCATTGAGTGTTTCAACATACTCCTCATAGATGCGGTAATTGATATTTTTCTTTTTATTGGCATCTTCATTCCCGTTGAGGGGTGATTCACCAATTAGATCCAGCATCCTCTCAGCTGACTCCTTCTCTTTGATGATCCATGAGATGGGCTCTGATGGATCCGCTCTGTATGCCCTATCATCATCATTACTCATGGACATCTCAATAGGTACTCCAGCGTTGACGATCTTCCTGACCGCTGCTTGAACAGATTTATCCCTCAATTTTAGATCTTTTGCGAGGTTGGTCAATGTGATCGCCTTAGGATAATCCTGATAAAGTCTGTCCAAAACCTTTGATGAGAGGCTGTTAATGCCTCTTCGAGCAACAATCCTAGGGTCTGATTTAATATTTTTCATGGTATTTGATCTTGCTTAAATTAGCACCGGAATTATTGTTAAAATAATACGCCACTACCACTCAAGTGGTCACTTTTAGCATTTTGAGATAAAATTAAAAGGATGTACGGTTGAAAAAATTAGCCTTAGCATTATTCTGCCTGTCACTGGTAGGTAATATGCTGGTCGCACAGGACGGTCCTATTAAATATCCCGAGCTGGATTCCTTGAGGTCCTTGAGGCCCAAGGCACCTGATAGGGCGATCAGGTACGCCCGTGAGATATTGGAGGGACTTGACCTAGAAGATAGAGACCTGGAATCAAGGGTACTGCATATTCTAGGTGAGATATATCTCGAACTTGGCCTGCCTTCTCTTTCCCTGACGAGTCTATTAGATGCAAAGCAAAAAAGCCACGCAAATATCAATCCTTGGAATGATATCTCTATTGGTAATGTCTACAGACACCAAAAAAAGTGGTTGGAGGCCAAGGAAAAATATTTTCACGCCTTGGATATCTTCAGTAGGAGAGACCAAAAAATATCGAATAACGTGAGTGGAAAGGCAGTCGCATTGAACTGCCTTGGTAGTGTGGAGTTTGGTCTAAAAGACTATGACAATGCTCTGGTCTACTACAAGGAGGCATTGAATGTTAGGCGAGGTACTGCTAGGTACAAGGTCTTTCAGCGGTCTCTGACAGGGTCCAGCGCGACCTTCCCTGGTGCGGCACTGTCAGTTGTCTATCAGCACGGGAGACTGGCAGGGCTATACGCAGAGTGGGGCCTTGATGAAATGTCATTGGAACAACTCCAGGCCTCGGACTCTCTGTTGAGTCATGTCCCCTCATCTACAAGCGATGGTGTGAGTCAGGCCATTGTCAATAAAAAAAATAGTTATTTGGGGTATGATCATTCACTCAGGATGAGGGTATATGCCGATCAAAAGAATTTTGATGGTGCATACTCTGAATCAAGATCTGCTTTGAGGCTCTTGCATAGACTTCCACTGCAACTGGCGAAGCATTATCTTGGAAGGTCCGAGATCCAAATACAGCAGGACAGCCTCTACAGTGCCCTTGGGTCGATAGACAAGGCCCTGGAAATATGTGAGTTAAATGGTCTCTCGGTCCTAGAGATAGACCTATTAGAGAAAAAGATAGAGATATTGAGAATAAATAAATTGGATAGAAGTGCTCTAGGGACTGCCGATATCTTACTTGAAAAAAAGGCATCCCTATCTTCCGATCGGATGGATATGCTATTGGAGAGTCTCAACTATAAGTTCCAACTTGATGTCAATCGAAGAGCATTGGAGGAGGCAAGGTCAAGGGAATCGATCTTCTTCATTTTCGGTGGGTTTGCGATGGTATTATTGGGCATGGCGGTGATCAACCATAGAAATAAAAAAAGAGCAAGGGCACAAGAAAGACTGCTCCACAAGCAAGAGAGGCAGATAGCAGAAAATGAATTGAGAAGCAAGGAGGATGAGCTCGTAAAGATGTCGGCATACATCGTCTCAAAGAATGATCTCCTCAGTTCCATAGACAAGGATCTGGAATATCATATGTCATTGATCGATAGCAAGGCAGATCGCAAGGTGTTGGACCCTCTGAGAAAGAGGATACAGAACAAGATAGACGACTCGGCCGACTGGGACCAGTTTCAAATGCAATTCTCATTGGCATATCCCGAATTTGTTGAAAGTTTGAGCGTACATTACACGGGCCTGCGTACCGCGGACATCAAGCTGTGTTGCTACTTGAAGATGAGTATGAACACAAAGGAGATCGCGAGGGTCACGGGCCTCTCCGTCCGAGCGGTGGAAAATAAGCGCTATAGATTGAGAAAAAAATTAAACTTGGACACAGAGGTTAGCCTTGATAGTTTCATCCTTGCGTACAATGGTGCACAAGTACCGTAAATGAGTATTAATGGCGTAGTAGTAAAAGAGATATATATATTTAATATTTAACTTCAAAATAGAGCAAAAGGAGCATTGTTCAAATATCATGAAGAAGCATCTATCAATAACATTGATATCCCTGATAATGATTTCCAGTGGCTGTGAGACGGTTGATCTGACATACCCAGGAAACAACCAGGACCTAGACCCACAACCGCCCAGAGGTGGTATCGAATGGGCTGACGAGCATAAACCCGAAGGGGATGAAGAAGAAGGCCAGTTAAAGGAGAACTCGGCCCCGGGACTGACCATTGGCACCCTGAATGCGACAGACCCTAATCCTGATGATGAGTTTACCTACTCGATCAGTAGTCAGAAGATGGACGGTACGGCAGTAAATTATTTTGTCCTCAACTCCAATTCCGGGGTCACAAATCTTGAACTATCCTATGGCAGTATCAATTTTGAGGCACTTACCGGATCAAAGCAGGTTGATGTGGTCATCCTTGTGAGCGATGATAGCCCTGCAGACCTTGACGGTGACTTTACCGTTAAGATCAAGGTGATCAATGTGAATGAGACCCCGTACTTCACCAATCTCGATCAAATACCAAGATATGCAGACGAGTACGTTGACTATGATAGTCCAAGGATAGAATGGACTGACACGGATGAAGGCGATAATCCATCACTCTCTGACTCTAATTTACCTGGATGGCTCTCCATTGACTCTGAAGGGAACATAGGTTCTTCAGCCCCACCAGAGAGCAATGACGTTGGAAATCATGAATTCTTATTGACCATCACCGATGATGAGATCGATGTCCAGGAGGAGATCAACATAGAGGTCCGGGAAAATTTGGCCCCAGTGTTCTCGAACACGAACTCGATACCAAGCTCTATAAGGGTCGGCTGTTACGATGACAATGACGACATCATCGATCTCAATTGGAGTGACCCAAATAATTCTAAACCTCACTTCAATCGTACTGAGGTTGTCACATTCACGCACGAGGGAACAGAGTCTGCCGAGTGGTTGAGCTTTGACAACGATGACAATGGTAAGCTCTTTTGTGTCAGGGCCCCTGAGAATGGAGATGCGGGAGTGACATCCATCTCCGTGACCCTGGAGGATGACAGGCCCAGCAGGCCATTGACAACAGAGCACTCCTTTGACCTAGAGCTTTTGGCCAACGACGCTCCTGAGTTCAACAATCTTGGGAACTTTCCTGAGACCATGGCCCCAGGAGACACGCTTCAATTTGACGTGGAGTGGCAAGACCCCAACAATGATGTGATCAACTTTAACGTGACCGAGAATTGGTCTTGGTTCTCATGGGACAACTCTGGGAACATCACAGCAATACCAACCTCGAGTCATGTCGGTAGCTATGATATCCCGTTCAATATTAGTGATGGATGCTACACCTCCACCGCAATACGAACGCTTACAATAGAATAATTATAAATAAATAAAGGAAATTAAAATGAAACTCAGATCTGATATGAATGCAAGAACGGCCATGGTATATGGAGGTGCTGCTTTCTTGCTCATGATAGTTGGATTTAGATCCATAATCGCGACCCTGGACCCTGATCATGTTGGGGTGATGACCTACTTGTCCATTGGCGCCATCATACTTGAATTCTGTCTCTTGCTGCTGTACGCTCAAAGCATCTACAATCTTGGGCCTGATAGTGGTGGAGGAGATAGCGCTCCCTCAGGTGGGGTCGCTGACATGAATGGCAAGGAACTCTCAGAGTTGACAAAGGCAGTGGTCAAGGTGGCTCAAATGGGTGAGGGATTATCTAATCTTGCAAAAGGTAAAGTGCGAGAAGAGATCAAAAAAGAAGTGAACGAGATCCTTTCAAAAGCCATAAATAAATAGGTTCAGATCATGAAAAAAGTAGAAGTTTACTTCTTGATAAATCTAGGAGCGATCCTGAGTCTATTTGCCATTGAGGGTGAGTTGGCGGTCTACATGCGCAGGCAGGATGATATCTTGAAGAATGTTGCCCAGGATAAACTCCAGACCCTTGTTGAGATCAACAATGTCGAATCAAATTACGAGGACCCAGATCATTACAGGCTATTCTTTGATGTAGAGGGCCAGTATGAGAGAGGGAAGATCGAGTTCACACCAAGTTTCACTACCTCCATCATAGAGGTCGAGGGCGAGGAGGTAAGTGTCGATGATGATTATGATTGGGAGCTGGACTCCGTAGTGGTCGAGCCCTATGAGGATGAGGGTGACGAGAATCGTTATGTTGCGAGAGTTGATCTAAGCTCTGTCGATGAGAATTATTTAAATCAACCCTATAACGTCGACCTGGGGATCAGGTTCATCCCGGACATTGATACGGTCACCTACGGCAAATGGTCCGTCGCATTCGGGGACTATAAGATCACAGATAAGTTATTGAAGATCATCGATAGTGAGGTCTCGCGTGAGGGTAGTTTCTCCATCAAGCGTCAGTTTGATACCCCTGTGACCCTGATATACATGGACGGACAACAGTCTGAGTTCTTTGTCTTGTTCGACAAGGAAAAATACACGGTGCTCAGAGGACTTGACTGGGAGATCCCCTTCAGTGTAGGTGGGGTCAACTCCGATGCTGATTTCAGCATGGAGCTAGCAAGCGGGAAGGATCTTGTCAAGGATCTTGTCTCAGGTCTGCCCCGTGCGTTCATAACCGGTAAGGGCACAAGCAGCGGGATGGTCGAGGTGGTCGGTCTAAGGAAAAGAGATAAAAGTTCAAGCATCACGTCTGCCAAGATCGTCGTTGTCGATCCGCAGTATAGTTCACCATCAGAGGACAAGGAGATCTTCATAGGAGAGGACTACGTGTTTGACAGCAGGGTCAAGGATGTGGACAGGGACAGGATCTCTGTCAAGATATCTGGGTCTGCGGTGAATACGAAGACCTACAACTCCTACCAGGCCAAGCTGAAACCAAAGAGCAGAGGGAAGGTGATGTTCGAGACCTTTGTGGATGGCAACTCGGTCAAGGGTCTCAACCATGAGGTGAAGGTGAGGAAGGTCCCTCCACCCAAGATGGAGTTCAAGAGAATGGGCAAGGGGACGAACAACATGCTGCTGACCGTGACGACCTATGGTAATAAGAATGGCAAGAAGGCAGTGGTCCCTCTGTCTGGCATATACGGTAAGCTTGATGAGGAACAGCCAGAGAAGAGAATTGGGAACCGGAGGGTGGCCAAGTATAGCTTTGAGATGGATGAGCCACAGTTTGGTGAGACGACCGAGATAAGGATCAAGGTCGTTGATAAATACAAAAAAGAAACCGTTTCAGATAATGAGTTCGAATATTATGATTAAAATGATCAAAAAAGTTATCCTCGGGTCACTGCTCATGGTCTCGGTCCATGGGCAAGAATCCCTTTTCTGGGAGGTCGCAGACCCCATCGTAAATAGTGAGTTCATTGAGGCTTACATAAACAGGTTGATCGAGGTTGATAAATTCGAGGAGAATAGCATCCAGGCCTCTTTCTCCATCATTGTCCAGATGGACATTGAGGATGAGAAGATCGAACTGAAGAAGCTAAAGGCAAAAGACTATCAAATGGGTCAGTACATCTCCTTCGACATGCCTGAGGTCGAGAAGATGAACCCAGTTCAGTTGAGTACCATCATGTCCAGAGAGTACAAGTGGAAGGATGTGAGCCGGAGAGATCTATCAGAGCTTGAGCAATTCAGTACCGTTGACAATGTGTTCAAGGAGCGGAGCTTCAAGGATGCCAGAGATGCCTTTTGGTGGTCAAACTCACAGGTCAGTGCGAGCACGGCCATGAAATTCTTCATTCGTCAAAAGAGTGGGAGCCTGGCGTTCAGGCTTGAGCAAGGATTCACGGACCTGGGTCTTTCCAGGCAACTTTCAGAGAATCTGATGCTGGGGCTGTCGAATGACATAGTCAGCTCCTATCTGATCGTACCAGGCAATACAATGACGGTCTCAAAGGGAATTGGTCATCCTCTGGAGGGAAACTATGGATTTGGTTTCAAGTTTGACACTCACAAGCTAGGCGGCCAGGTCAATTATATGGATGTGGATGGACAAGAGTATACCGCGGCAGATATGTTCAGCCGCAAGCATCTGGTCCTTCCGTCCAGCAGCGGCATATTATATTGGAGCAATACATTTCAGATCAATAGAAAAGTTGATTCGAATTACGGAACAAAGATCAAGGATCAGAAGAAACAGAAGGCCAAGGCAGAGAAGTTGATCGCCAAAAGTAGGACCTGGGCTGTGGATGACGCCGAATATAATGGTCTCTTTCTTGGCCTTGATGAGAGTAATGTTGTAACGATCCAGGTCGAGAAAGATGAAAAGGCCCACAAGCAGGCCGAGAAGGGAAGAGAGTGGACCACCACCTCGGGCAGTACGGTCAAGGCCTCTTTAAAAAAGAGTGACAAGAAGAAGGTCACACTCAATCGTGAAAAGGATAATTTTACCATGGTGCTCAAGATCAAGGATCTGAGTGAGGAGGACAGGGCATTCGTCGCAAGATTGAAGTGGGACGGTGAAACGACCATGGCGGTCTCCCTTGAGTCCCTCTCGCCTGAGGACCAGCAGATGGTCAGGGCTGCGACGGGTATTGTGAGGGCAAGAAGTGGTAAAGGCAGAGAGCTAAGGGTCTCGCAGCCTTATGGCTCCATGCGCCTGAAAGCGGGGCTGGCCTTTACACAGTTCTTACATGGCAATGTGAATCTAGATGATCAGGTCTCTGTCACCGATCGGGTCACAGGATCAGATGCGATCGGGGTCTATGCAAAGGTAGAGGGTGTCACAGATGACAAGAGGTCAAAGGGGTATCTTCAGATCAATGTATCAGCGAGTGGATTCAAGGCCTTTAGCTTTGGGCTTGAGCATAATGTCTACAGGATGGTCAACCTCGGGATGGACTGCACGCTCTATCCCAATAACTCTTTCATCGAGTTCCAGGATGATAGAGATGATCCAAAAAGCAGTTGGAAGTGGTATCCCGGTACGGGGCCCGATGAGAACGATAAAAAAGGTGGGTCATTGTTGATCTCACCATACATATCAGTCAATTTTTAGAACAGGTCAATCATGAACATATTAACCAAATTAAAAGTTCTTTTTTCATCCATGATCATTTTGAGCGTGGCCTTTTCACAGGCAGGCCTCAAGATAAAGGCTGACAATGCTCAGGTTCAGGAGGACGGGTCTGTCAAGATCAATGTCCTTAAGAATGATGATCTCAAGGATAAGAGCAATGTCGCCATAGAGATCGTTACTGAGCCAGAGAAGGGCAAGGTCCAGGTTCAAGGTGAGAAGATCCTATACACACCGGAGCCAGATGTCTCTGGTGTTGATAAGTTTGACTATAAGGTCGACAACGGCCTCGAGACCGGAACCGCTCAGGTACGGGTAAACATCAACCCCGTCAATGACGCTCCCACCGGTCTCTCCCTGAGTGAAAGCCAGGTAAAGGAGAATGCCGCTGCGGGAACAGTGATAGGAAGATTGAAGGTCGAAGATCCCGACCCGGATGACAAGTTCAAGTTTGGTCTCGCAAAGGACAATAGAGATGATTTCAGCCTTGATGGATCTAATCTGCTGACCAAGCGTCCCTTTGACTTTGAGGAGGAGAGATCCTTCACGATCGCTGTGCAGGTCTCGGACTCTGGCGATGAGAAGATCGTGGAAAATGTCACTGTCACGGTCAAAGATCAGAATGAGGCTCCCGTGTTGGTCAGTGCAAAGGAGACCAGTTTCAGTCACTCTGAGAATCTTGGAAAGATCGTAGGGAGGCTGAAGGTTGAGGATCCCGATGAGAACCAGTCCAGTGTGAAATTCAAACTAACGAAGAGCGATGACAAAGAACATTTCAAGATCACACGTGCGGGAGACCTTGCATTTTTGAGAGATCCCGACTACGAAGGTCCCGTGGACAGGAACAAGGACAATGTCTACCAGATATCCTACAAGGCCATTGACAGCAAGGATGACAAGCTACATGTCTCCGGGAGCGTCAATGTAAAAGTGAAGGACGCTGAAGAGACAGAGGTCATTGCGCTGGACAAGAGAAAGTACGTAGCGTGGGCGGTTGACCATCAACCCTACCACATAATCATGGAAGATGCCATACAAAACTATATGGCACTGAAATACATCAACGCAGGCGATGGTGATGCCATAGAGGATGGTGAGGATACCTCAATACGTGAGATGTCCCCCACCGATCAGATCATCATTGTACAGGAAAAGGGCAACTCAGATGAGATACATGAGATATGGTATGGGAATGGATTGGATTTTTCCATCATTGATCGTGAGAAAGTTGACTGGGTCTTTAGCCAAGACATTCAAAAGGTATTGATCGCAAAGGACGAGTACCTCACCAGTGAGTCTGAGACCGTATTTCACAAGAGCGAGAGCGAGAGGCTTATGGCTGGATACGGATCGATATTCTCCGTCTGGCACGCAAACAATTTCAAGATGTCGTCCCTCTTCTCTTTTTCAATTCGTTCCAATCTCATCCAGTATGCGGCAAACATGCGGGTGGGAAATTCATTGATAGGTCTGCCTGGTCTATTGGCCGGGTCGAGTGAATTGGGTATTGCAACTCAGCGATCAGAGTTTGGAGTGCGTCTTCCAGTTGCATTTGATTTAGGAAGCGGAAACTATGATGGTGTTGACGTGGCAAGCTCCGACTACCTGGGTCTGTATGCCAGGGGCAACATTGACAATCTCTTTGGGACACGGACCAGTCTCCATGGACTGATAGGATTTACCTTTTATCCTCCAAGCTCTGGAGATAAACTGTTTTCACCCTCTGATATCTCCAATGTGTCGACAACGGACACCGCCTATTGGAACACGGTCAAGGATGAGACAGAGAACATCAATATATTGGATAGCTATGCCCTCGCCGCAACGACGGTTGAGGTGCCAGTTAAACTTCCATCTGTTGGTCGGATAACAGCAGCTCCCGGGTTTCACTATCTAAAGATCGCACACCGTTTGAAGGATACCAGGCAAGTGGCCATAGACAATAACCAAGAGCTCTACGAAAGGACTTTCTACAACCAGGTTCTTACTCCTGGTGATACCGTGTCATGGAGTCAAGAGGATCTGAACGGTGAGGGAGACTCATTCACGAGACTGAGTTCCTTCTATATCCGATTTGATGTGACAGGCAAGATCGGTGAAAAACCAAAGTTCATTGAGAGGCTATCGTTCATGGACTTTATTCAGGTATCAAAGGTGCCGTTCTATGAGCTCTCACTGCAATTCATCTCTGGACTCAACATGATCACCAAATTAAATCTGAATATCACCGATGACATTGGTCTGTCCCTATCAAACCTATCAAAGAATAGTGATCTCAAGGGGAACTGGATGCCGGACTCAAAATTCTGGTTTGGTCTTAATTACAGGGCAAATTTCTAGAGAAAAGCTTTTTAGAAGTATTTTGTGGATACCTTATTTCTGTCATTAATAATTGGGTTCACTGAAATGCTGACCGTTTCATGGGTTGAAAGATATTTAATAGATCCCAGATTTTCTGGGATCTTTTTTTTAATGGAATTTAAAATTAATATGGTGATGAAAAATGAAAAGAACATACACTAGTATCTCTATATTGCTCTTTCTGTCCAGTATGATCAATGGGCAGGAACTGCTCTATGATGAGGCAGGTAGTAACCTACGATCGCGTAAGGTGGTATGTGACCTAGGTGCTGATATTAAAGGGCCAGCGCTTTCGACGGTCATCCTTGATGGGTCGCGTTCGCAACCCAGCAATGGATCACTGATCTATGAATGGTCATTTGCGCCCAATCTCCTGTTCCAGGATGATTATCGGTTTGAAGAGTTTGACGACATCATCCCCTATTCAGAGGCTGAGATAGAGGGACTCGACCCCAGTGGTCGCGTAAGCATAAAGAAGATCATCACCAGAAACAAATATATTGAGCTGGACCTTCCCAGTACAGAGGGTGGTTCCCAATTCGGGGTCATTCTAAGAGTCCAGAATCATACAGGATCCAGTGACAGTGACACACTGATCATCATGGTAGAGGCCCCTATCTCTACTGACGCTAGCGAAGAATTCTCAGATATTCCACTCTCAGATGATGAATCAAATTTTGTGGTCTTGGAAGAGGTAGTGGAAGATAGACAGCCCCTGACGGAGACAGTGATCAATGCTGGTCATCTTACCATTCAGGCCCTCAACAAGCACAGGCTCAACCCGATGGAGGTGGACATAATCAATTCCTTCATCTATGACTTTCTAAAAACCCGTGGCACAGAGAATGTCCTCGATCCCAGTAGGAAGATCCCCTCTGAGATAGAGATAAACAAGGTATATGAACGAATAAGGGTCGAGCCAGATACGGTTCTTCTGGTCTACAATGACACACTGTCTTCAAGGGAGGATCGATCTAGTTTTACCAGTGCACCTCTCGACACGATCCTCAGTGAGAGTCAATTGGATGATACGACAAAGACCGTAGACACCTCTTACATCTACAGGAGATATGAAACGGTCACCTCCATTGACAGCCTCTACTACACCGAGGTGATCGACACATCCTTGTATTACCAATTTAATTGTCGATCCTATGACTGTGCGGCAGAGAATGCCTATCTAGAGCGCGCGGGCCAGATCTTGACGTGGGGCATAAATGATTATTCTGAGCTCGAGTTCCACTATTTCAAATTGGGTGACATATATGAGAATGAGCCTGAGAGCTTTTGGGATGCAGACACGATCGTACTGAGCCCCTTTGCCGATAGCACACTGCGCTATCCTTCATCCATCGCATTTGAGTCCGATGGCTCCATGGTGGCCGTCTCTGGCAACAGACAGAGTGTGAACAGGCTGGGCCATGAGATGCACCCGAAGAGCGCGATCTCAGAAGATCAGGGCCCGGAAGGTCTCTCCTATCCGTCTGGGGTCTGCGCAGGTTACCTTGGGGAGCTGTATGTGACCGACAAGGACGATCACTCGATCAAAAAAATATACGAGGGTAAGGCGACCACCCTCTATTCAACACCTCGGAATGAGCACGGTGTGCTCTTGAATGAAGAGCCCAGTGCACCGACGAGCATCAGGGTAGACCCTGAGGGGAATGTCATCGTTCTGTTTGAGGGTGATGGCTCTGTTCATCAGTTTGATCCCAAGGGAAATAGGTCCGTGATGTTGGCCCCTGGCACCATTGAGGATCCGTCTGACATTGCACTCTCAAGTGATGGTTCATTATTCGTGAGCAGCATGACCTTGAGGCAGATCTTCAGGGTTGCGATGGATGGATCAGTGATCCCAGTTGCGGGAACTCAGAGTAGCCTCGCTACCGCGATGGATGGGGTCATGGCACTGGAGTCATATCTTGGCTCACCTGTGAGCATAGACTTTGACGATCTCAATCGTCTTTATATCGCCGACAATACCTTTGGATCGATACGGGTCGTGACGACCGATGGGATCATCAATACGATCACCGATAATGAGAATCGTGTGATGGACGTGGAACAGCTCAGGGTGAACAACCATGGACTGACCACGCTGTATGCCACCCACACCTTAGACCACAGACTCACGCGTATAGAATATAGGACCATCTCCAACAGCAGTCAGTTCAACTATGTTCATTACCCATACTATATTATTCTAAAGGAAGGCATTTACGGATTGGAGGAGCCCATCAAGACCGCGGTCGAGTCTGCGTTGGAGGGTCTGATCCCGAAGGAGAAGAGGTCTATATTCAAGAGGATATCTGATAGGAATCGTAGGATGGGTGCGTATCTAAAGAGCCACCCCATGCTACTTGGACTCTTGTTGCTTTTATTGAATCAGGGGATCTCCGCGGCCTTGAGCGATGGCGGGCCCATCGATCTTCCACCTGACTTCCCGTTTTAACCATAAGTTTTTTTCATATTATTAGATCACCAAAGGAGTTGATCATGAGAAAGTTAATACTCATCTCTGTTTTGCTGGGGTCATTGTCCCTTGCGCAGAAGAACAATCAATCTGAACCTTCATTGGGCAGTGTCATAGACGCTGGAATTAGAACAAATTCCATGCTAGATGCGGTCCCTCGGCGTTTGTCCTATCAGGGCCTTTTGACAAAGGCAAATGGCAGGGCTGTCAGTGACGGTACATACCAGGTCACATTCAGACTGTTCAAGGAATTGAGCGGTGGAACAGCGTTCTGGGAGGAGACCCAGGGCATAGGCATCTCTGATGGTGTGATCAGCGCCACTCTTGGTGTTGTCAATCCCATCGGCGGCGTGCCTGCCAATTCATATCTAGAGATCACGATAGATGAGACGACGCTGTCTCCTAGGCAGGAGATGACATCTGTCTTCTATTCTGTGGTCTCCGATACGGCAAAATACTCACAGGCAGGTAACTATATGGACCTGGATGATCGGCCTGACCTGTCCGTATATGCGACAAGGGACACGCTCTCTAATTATCCTCAGACCGGTAGCTTGGACTCAGTGGCATTCACTGGGAGCTATGATGACCTGGAAGGTGTTCCAGATCTCTCCAATATCCTAGAGTCTGATACTCTGGGTCATTATGTCATGTCTGATAGTCTGGGTCATTATGTCATGTCTGACAGTCTCTCCTCTTATACTCTGACCTCAGACCTTGCCGCCGTGGCACTGACCAGTGACTACAACGACCTGACCAATCTCCCCGATCTGAGCCAGTATGCGGGCCTGGATACTCTAGGGTCCTACGTGTCGAGTGACACCCTGGCGAACTTTGTGAACAAGGACAGTCTGGGAACGCTGGCAGAGCAAAACTATGATGATGTCTCCATCACGGGGGGATCCATAACTGACATAACGGACCTGGCCATCGCAGATGGTGGGACCGGTGCGTCTGACAATAGCACGGCAAGGTCAAACCTTGGCCTTGAGATCGGTGTGGATGTACAGGCCCATGATGCGGATCTCGTTGACCTGGCAGATGGGTCCTTGTCAGTAGAGAAGGTAGAATACCTTGAGAATGTGACCTCCGACGTACAGGCGCAGATCGATGCCATTGGTGCCGGACCGGTCAACAGCCTTGAGGATCTAGGGGTCACCGCAGATTCAACAGAATTGAACTACGTTGATGGCGTCACATCAAGCATCCAAGATCAGCTTGACGCAAAGCAGGATCTCAGTGCCAGTCTGACCACCTTGGCGGGCCTGGAGCAAAACCATGATCATTTCATAGTATCTGACGGCACGAGCTGGACCATAGAGGGAGAGTCTGATGCCAGAGAGTCACTGGGACTTGGGTCAATAGCGACCCAGTCATCGGAGAATGTGGACATATCTGGTGGAAGGGTCACTGGCGTGATCGACATCCTCATCGCAGATGGTGGTACCGGCGCCTCTGACATCACCACGGCCCGACAAAATCTTGGTCTTGAGATCGGTGTGGACATTCAGGGCTATGACGCTGATCTCACGGATCTATCTGATGGTACATTAACAGCAAGCAAGGTCCAATACCTGGAGAATGTGGCATCAGATGTACAGGCCCAGTTGGATGCGAAGATGGACTCCAATGCAGTGACCTTGTCCAGTCTGGCCCATGGAGATGGAAATATCATTGTCTCTGATGGCACCAGTTGGACCGTTGAGAGCGGTGCCGATGCACGGACCTCTCTGGGACTAGGATCCATCGCCACTCAGGCGGCAGACAATGTCGCGATCACGGGTGGCTCGGTGACAGACATAACAGACATTGCGATCGCAGATGGTGGTACAGGCGCTTCAGACGTCGCCTCAGCCAGGAGCAATCTTGGTCTTGAGATCGGTGTGGACGTGCAGGCCTATGACGCTGATCTTGCAGATCTCGCAGATGGAAAACTCTCGGCCAGCAAGGTACAGCATGCAGAATATTTCATCACGACCGATGGTACAAATGGACAGGTATGGACCTCAGACGGAGACGGAGCCGGAGACTGGGGCGATGTGGCAGGTATCACAGGTGGTGCCACCACGATCGATACCGAGAACCTCATTTCCTCTAGAGCGGTCATCTCGAACACGGAAGGTAAGATAGCCGTCTCAGAGGTGACAACGACAGAATTGGGCTACGTCGAGGGTGTGACCTCGAACCTACAGGTACAATTGGATAGCAAACAGGCCAAGTCTTCAGACCTGGCTGATATCGCAGGTCTTGCCCATGCAGATGGGAACATCATTGTCTCTGATGGCACTGATTGGACCGTTGAGAGTGGTGCCGATGCACGAACCTCTCTGGGTCTTGGATCCATCGCCACTCAGGCAGCAGACAATGTCGCGATCACGGGTGGCTCGGTGACAGATATAACAGACATTGCGGTCGCAGATGGTGGTACGGGAGCATCAGATATTGCCACCGCTCGTATCAACCTTGGTCTTGAGATCGGTGTGGACGTGCAGGCCTATGACGCTGACCTTGCGGACCTTGCAGACGGTGAATTGTCAGCGAGCAAGGTACAATACGCCATCACGACAGAAGGAACGAATGGTCAGGTGTGGACCTCAGACGGGGACGGTGCAGGAGACTGGGGTGACCCAGCGGGATTGACCGGAGCGGGTTCAACGATCGACAGTGAGGATCTGACCGCATCTCGCGCATTGATATCCAATGCCAGCGGTAAGGTGGATACGTCCACAGTGACGCTCACGGAATTGGGATACATGGATGGCGTGACCTCCTCTGTCCAGACGCAGTTGGATGCCAAACAGGCCGCGGATGATGATCTTGCGGACCTTGCAGACGGTGAATTGTCAGCGAGCAAGGTAGAGAACAATGAATATTTCATCACTTCGGCAGGAACAAGTGGCCAGGTGTGGACCTCGGACGGGGATGGTGTAGGGGATTGGGCAACCAACTCAGCAGCATCTAATATCAATGGGCTCTCTGACGCACTGGTCGAGGACACGGGTTCCATGTATGTCGGTAATGATCCATCATCAACAACGGATGATGCAAACTACAATTTAGCTGTAGGGGTCACTGCCTTAGATGCTATTACAACGGGAGATAAGAATACTGCAGTAGGATATGATGTTTTATCTGACAACACGACTGGTGAACAGAATTCTGCTTTGGGGTTCAGGGCCTTAAAAAGTACCACTAATGGATCTTACAATACTGCGGTTGGTTTTGAAGCTTTATACATTAATACAAATAGCGGAAACTCTGCTTTTGGATGGCGAAGTTTAAGAGCTAATACATCTGGTACTTACAATACTGCTTCGGGATTTCAGAGTTTAGTGGTTAATACCGAAGGGGATAACAATACTGCAATGGGCTATAGATCTCTTTACGGGAACACAACTTCAGATTATAATACAGCAATGGGTTTTGAATCCCTCCATGATGCCAACAGGACAGCAGACCAAGATGGTTATAATAGTGCGCTAGGTTATCAAGCAGGAAACACAGGTACAAATGATATAACAACAGGAAACAAGAATACCCTATTGGGTGCAAGTACCGCGGCTTCGGACGAAGCAGGAACCAATCAGACAATCGTTGGCTACGGCGCATCAGGTCAGGCAGATAATTCTGTCACACTAGGAAATGCTGACGTGACCGCGGTATACATGTCCCAAGATAAGGGTGCAACGGTCTACGCCGCTGCACTAGGTTTTGGATCAACGTCCATGACACTCCCTACTGCAGATGGTTCTTCGGATCAGGTATTAAAGACCAATGGAAGTGGGACATTGTCCTGGGGCTCTTCCGCAACGAGCATAAATGGTCTCTCTGATGCACTGGTCGAGGACACGGGTTCCATGTATGTCGGTAATGATCCATCCTCAACGACGGATGCTGCTGACTATAATGTGGCGCTAGGAACAACTGCTCTAAGCGCTGTGACCACTGGAGATAATAATACGGCCATTGGACATAATGCTCTGACTGTAAATGAAGGGGGAAATCGAAATACAGCTGTGGGTAAGAATGCCTTAAAATCAAACACGTCTGGGATCACAAATGTGGCTTTGGGTTCAAGTGCATTAGAGAGAAATACAACGGCCAATAGCAATACAGCAGTTGGACACGCCAGTAGTTACCTTCTTAATTCTGGGCAAAATAACGTTTCCTTAGGTTACGAATCATCAAAAAGTGCAACAAGCGCCAATCAAAATGTGATTATTGGATCTGGAGCGAATCCTAGCGCTGATACTGGTACCAGTAACCAGACTGTGGTGGGATATGGAGCAACAGGACAAGCAAATAACTCCGTTACTCTGGGAAACGCGGACGTGACCGCAGTCTACATGGCCCAGGATATTGGTGCAACAGCTTACGGTGCCACATTTAAAGGATCTACATCCATACAGACTCCTCTCATAGAATACACTGATGGAGACGATGCTTTAGCGATTGCAGATGGCGGCGCTTTAACTACGGCCGGCGATCTTAGTGTAGGTGGAAGCAATAATGAATTACGTTTCTATGAAGGCAGTAATTATGTAGGCTTTGAAGCGCCTACCTTAAGTGCTGATCAGGTCTGGGTTCTTCCTACGGCTGATGGTTCTGCGAATCAGATCTTGAAGACCGACGGCTCTGGAGCTCTTTCATGGGCTACTGCATCTGGGGTGTCCGCAATAACCGATCTCTCTGACGCACTTATTGAAGACAATTCTATGTATGTTGGACAAGATCCATCATCCACAACAGACGAAGCAGACTACAACCTGGCGGTTGGCGCAACTGCTCTGGATGCGATCACAACGGGTGATAATAATGTTGCTGTTGGATATGACGCACTAACTGCAAATAATACTGGACAACAGAATGTTGCTGTTGGATATAATGCACTTGCTACAAACAACGCAGGAAGTTATAACACGGCGACAGGGTACAAGGCTTTAGAGGCAAACACTTCATCAACATTTAATACAGCCATGGGATTTCAAAGTATGTTGAGCACTGCTACAGGAGGGAGCTATAACACTAGTGTTGGTGCTAGGAGTTTAGAGACTAACACTACTGGAGATGATAATACCGCTGTGGGAGTAAACAGCTTGTTTAACAACTCAACTGGCAATAATAACACAGCAGTGGGTAGAAATTCTTTGTATAATGCTACTGGGGATGGGAATGTAGCGGCTGGATATTATGCTGGTGATTTAATTACCAGCGGTACAAATAATACGATAATAGGAAATGCTGCAGACCCAAGCGAGAATAGCGGCACCAATCAGACCGTGATCGGCTATGGAGCATCGGGGCAGGCGAACAATTCGGTAGTTCTTGGCAATGCGGACGTGACCGCGGTCTATATGGCCCAGGACAAGGGTGCCACTGTCTATGCTGCTGGAATTAGTCTGGCAAATGATGAAACGATCACAAACGCAACAGATGGTACGATCGTGATCGATGGAAAGGCAGACTTCAATGATAATGCCATCACGGGCTATGGAGCAGACCTACAGTCGGAGTCAGGAACCACAAAGACCCTGGCCGCTGCAGACAATGGTACGATCATCGTGTGCTCAAGCAGTAGCGCCATAACAATCACGGTACCAGCAAGTCTACCATCTGGATTCAACTGCATGATCATTCAGAATGGAAGCGGACAGATATCGCTGAGTGCGTCCAGTACGACCTTGAACAACCGTAATGGTAGCAAGACAGCGGGGCAATATGCGATCATGACCCTGGTGCATCTGGGAAGTGATGTCTTTGTGGTCTCAGGGGATACATCATCATAACTGGTGGACAGACAGACAATGGTCAGCATACAAATTCACATGAATAGGTCATTCACTGAAATTTCCATGAAAAGTGGTCGAATTTTCACAGAATTCGCTCATTTTACCCATTATTTAATAACGACTACCAAGTATTTGAAGAATGAGGTCGATCCCCCACCGCCCATAGGAATTGGTAGCGGAGATCATTTTAGTTTGTCGTCATTAAATAATAGGGTAGTTGTTATAATGACTACCATTGCTGGAAGATGGGATATTTTACAAAAAAATGGTAGTTGTCATGCATTATCTCCTCTAGGGAGGGTTATTTCATCAATTTTTCACTCAATGCCTACTTCAGAGGTCCTGGGGGCTGAATCATGCGCTTGAAAGGCAACGAAATAAGCTATTTCAATAGGGTGAGAACGCTTATCACGGTACCGATCATCCTCTGTATACTCACAGCGCAGGATTACAAGGTGATCACCCAGCAGGTCTCTCTCAGCCAGAGCCCCATGACCTCTGACTCATTGGTCCTAAAGGGATCTCTTGGTAAGAATTTTGTTCATACCGGGAACGGTGATACCCTGACACTCAAAGGCGGCCTCTGGAACATAGCATCGGGTCTTTATTCCTCACCTCCCACGATCCAGGCATCATTCCCAGACACTGTTGAAAGACGCGCAAAGGATGTGTATGCCCAGGCCGTGGTGACAGACATCAATGGGATCAAGGGAACAGAGTTGCATGTACAGTTTGGTGGGAGTCAGGATGTGATCATCCTACCCATGGAGGCCTTGGATGACTCGACCTATCGTGTCTCCATCTCAGACAGCCTCAGGACCGTCCTCAATTTTCGCGCCCATTTCGTAAGCGAAGATGGGATGGAGAATATCTCCACGACCGCATTTAATTCTCCATACATGGGATTTGATGTGGAAGAGTTGACCATGCAAGACACGTTTAGTTATTATCCTGACGGCATCCGTTCTGAATCATGGAGAATGTTCTCCTTCCCTGGTGAACTCAATATGAATCAAGTAGAACGATCTGAACTTGAGGATGGACATGTTTTCTATGACTGGGACCCAAATAACAACACATGGATAAAACCAGACACTCTTAAAACTGGTAAAGGCTACTGGTTCAAGCATCGATACAAAGATCCGGTCCTATTCAAGAACAAGGACAGTACAGGATATGCCGTTCCTCTGGAAGACTATACCATTCAGCTTGATAAGGGCTGTAACATGGTAGGAAGTCCCTTCTCCTTTCCGGTTCAGGCTGAGTACAGCGAAGGTGTGTCCCGGCCCCACAGATATGGGTCAGGAAATAAGGAAGGATGGGCAGACACCACTGTCTTCGAGCCTTGGGCAGGATACGCCGTAGAAAGTCCAACAGACAATGGGACCATCACGTTCAAGCCGTTCTCTGATTCCAGCATCGTGGCCAGATCCGTCCAAGATGGATGGAGGATGGAGATCGATGTGATAGGTGCTGAATATTTTGATAGGACCGGTACCATTGGAAGGATGAATGGTGCAGATGAGAATATTGACCCCTACGACGTTTCTCTACTACCCTCGCCAGGTAATTCGCTTAGGTTGTTGATGGACATTGGATCCAGCGGTACCTACGCCCACAGCTCAGACATTCGATCTACCGATGAATTCAATGGCGTCTGGAACATGCAGATCCAAGGCAATGATGACCCGGGTCCAATAAGGCTGACCGCTTCCTCAATGAGTGGGACACCAACAGACCTGAGATTCGCGATCATTGATGTCCCAAACAGAGAGGTCATCAGCAACTTCTCTCAGCAAGACCTAACGATCGAGGGCAGGATCGATCATGTCCATGACATCATCCTCATAGCAGGAGACGAGAGTTACCTCTTGCAGATGATCGATGATCTCCTTGCAGACATACCAGAGCAATACTCTCTCGGTCAGAACTACCCCAATCCCTTTAACCCGGTCACCAAGATGGACTTTGCATTACCAAGAACCGGAGACGTTTCCATTGTCATCTATAACCTCATGGGACAACAGATCAGGACCCTGGTTTCAGAGAACATGGAATATGGATTTCACACGGTTACGTGGAACGGACTGGATCAGTTAGGCAGGCCAGTATCCTCAGGGGTCTATTTTTCAGAGCTGAGGGCGCGAGGTTTTCGTCAGACAAAGAAAATGTTGATGATAAAATGATCGGCAGAAAGACACTGCTACCATTCATTGTTAATTCATTCCTGATAGCGATAGATCTCTGTCAGACAAAGAAGATGCTGAGGTTAAAATGATATTCAGGTGTCTCTCATGTGTCCTCTTCTTTCACCTATCCATGTTGAATGGTGCAAAACCTCAATTTGGACTACCAACATTTCAAGGCGCACAAGCAAGTGTACAAAGTGACACTGATTCACCCATCATTACCATTACCGCATCGGATGGCTCGAATACCATTGCCAATAATTCAATTACCAATGACGCAACTATCACCCTGACCTTCACTGCCAATGAAAACGTAAGTGGTTTTGCAGTTGGTGACATTGGCGCCACTGGTGGCAGCCTGAGCTCATTTAGTGGCAGCAATGCCACCTACACTTCTACGTTTACTCCTTCAGGAGATCGAAATACTGCGATCTACATTCCAAAGGAAGTGTATACAGATGCAAGCAGCAATAATAACATAAATTCAATTCCCTTCTATTGGACATACGATGGGACTCTACCTGTCTACTTATCAGGCACGTATGTAACTGCTGATAACAGTAAGGTAAAGATCCGTCTAAGTGAGACAGTTTATGACACCGATGCAGGAAGTGGTGCCCTGGAGGTAGGAGATTTCACTTTATCCATCTCAGGCGGTACAGCCACACTTGGAAGTACAAACCCCACCGCCATAGCCAAGGATACGCCTACATTCAGTTCTGCAACCCTAGATAACAACCTCGGAGGTGCATATGGTCTAGAGATCGTTGACCTGGATTTTGATGGAGACATGGACGTTGTTGCAACTGGATTAGACGGTGATGACATCAACTGGTATGAGAATGATGGATCTGAGAATTTTACGGAAAGATCCATCGAGGAAAATTTGAATGGTGCGTTGGGTTTGGCGATCAATGACATCGATGGAGATGGGGATCTTGATATTTTTGCTACCGCATTTGTTGGGAATACTGTTGAGTGGTATGAGAATAATGGATCACAAAGTTTTAATCAAAAACCCAGTATAGGAACTCTGGGTGCAGCCTACGATGTAAGGGTGAACGATCTCGACGGAGATGGAGACATGGACGTGATCGCATCTGGAAGGGACGCTAATAAGATGGTCTGGTATGAGAATGACGGTTCTCAGAGTTTTACCGAAAATGTGATCGATAATAGCATTGACGGTCCATGTAATTTTGATGTCAAGGACGTTGATGAAGATGGAGACCTTGACCTAGTGGTTGCCGCGCTTGATGCCAACGATGTAGTATTCTATCAGAATGATGGATCGGAGAGTTTCACCAAAAATACCATAGATTCCGATCTTCTATCCGCTCGCGATGTCCTGGTCGCCGACATTGATGGTGATGGAGACCTTGACGTGGTAGCAGCCTCAAGTACTGATAGTGGAGATGATCTGGTCTGGTATTCGAACGATGGATCAGAAAACTTCACTTCAAATGTTATTTCTAATGCAGGTTTGACAAATTACTTGCAGGTGGCTGACGTGGATGGAGATGATGATCAAGACATTCTTGCTACCATGTTCAATGAAAGAGATCTAATATGGTATGAGAATAATGGATCAGAGACTTTCACCGCCAACACGATAGAGAATAATTTAGATGGAATAGCGGAGGTAAAGGTCGCTGACGTGGATGGAGATGGTGACCTGGATGCTGTGGTAACTGGCAGAAATGCTGAAGATGTGGTTTTCTACACGAATTCTGATTCAGGGTATGTGTTGGATATTTCCCTTTCGGGGACTCCAGACGGAACAGAGACCCTGACCATCAGTCCAACCAGCACATCCATCTATGATGTTGCAGGGAACGCTGCCTCTACGTCTCAGAGTCATAGCACGGTCACCTTGAATGATCTGAGACCTACCATGGCCATCACGGCGGTCAATGGCAGCAGCAGTGCGGTCAGCGATGGTTCTACCACCAATGATGCAACGCTCACGGTAACTTTCACCAGCAGTGCCTCCACCAGTAATTTTGTTGTTGGTGACGTGACGGTAAGTGGAGGAAGTCTCAGCTCTTTTAGTGGAAGTGGTACGACCTACACTGCTACATTCACACCAACAGCAGATGGAGCAACGACCATTGACGTAGCAGCAGGAGCATTTACGGATGCTTCTGGATATTCCAATGCAGCAGCCACCCAGTTCAACTGGACCTACGACAGTACAAAACCACTGTTCTCAGCAATAAGTCTAGCCTCAAACAACAGCACGGTTGCGGTCACATTCAATGCGGCGGTCTACAGCACCAATGGCGCAAGCGGCTCTCTGGAAGCAAGTGACTTCAGCTTTGCCATCTCCGGTGGCACAGCGACCCTGGCCAGTAGCACGCCGAGCAGCA
>CALCSS010000130.1 GCA_937893835.1 uncultured Fidelibacterota bacterium | reverse complement strand
ATCAAAAAAGGTCTCACCAAGGTAGTGTTGAAATGAACTGCCAAAATATTCAGCAATATTGATTCCTCCTCCCATTGAGAAAGAACAGAAGACACCAACGATGGTAATGATGATACCAAATTGAATCGTTGCTCGATCACGAGCCCATCCCTTCTGGTCAATGAAATACGCGGTGACAACCTCAAGGATGGATATCGCTGAGGTAAGTGCAGCCATGAACAGAAGCGCAAAGAACAATGTGCCCCATACGGCGCCATAGGCCAACTGTGGAAATATCGATGGAAGGATATAGAATATCAGACCTGGCCCACCAGCCGGATCCGATCCTGTTGCAAATACACTTGTAAAAATAGCTACACCAGCGAGCAAGGCGATCGCAGTATCAAGCGCAATGACCCAAAGGGCCGAGCTCAATAGGTTCTGTTCTTTTCCCAGATAACTGCCATACGTGATCATCGTACCCATACCAAGGCTAAGTGTAAAGAATGAGTGTCCTAATGCCAATACGATCGCAGAGGCCGTCAGTTCATCAAATCTAGGCAGAAAAAGGAATTTCAGCCCATCTATCCCACCTGGTAGCGTCAAACCTCTTATGGCAAGAACGAACAATAAAACAATGATAATTGGCATCATGATCTTGGACCAATTCTCAATTCCATCTTTAACGCCATTGACTATCACATAGACACAGAGCGCCATGAATACGATCTGAAATAATATTGGGCTCCATGTTGAACCAATGAATGCCACAAAAAGATTCTTTGCCATCTCTGGCTCACTGTTCAATGACTCAAACCCACCTGATATTGATATGAACATATATTTTAGGATCCAGCCTCCTACCACTCCGTAAAAGGATAAGATGACAAACGCTGAGGCAACACCGAGAAAACCAACCCATTTCCAATTTGACTTGGGTGCCAATTTTTCAAAAGCTCCCACTGGACTGAGTTGGGTGCTCCTGCCTATTGCAAATTCGGCAACGACTATTGTTAGACCCACCACCAATATGCATAGTAGATACACCAGCGTAAAGGCAGCCCCGCCATTCTCGCCTGCTATGTAAGGAAATTTCCAAATATTTCCAATTCCGACCGCTGAACCGGATGCGGCTAGGATAAATCCCAGTTTTGAGCCCCACTGTTCTCTATTCTGCATATTCTTTCTCTTTATTGTTTTCTTGTTTCAAAGGACTTTCCATTAGATGCTCAAATGAGTGGAGATGTGCATCAACCACTGCATCGATCATGGCATAGACATATATGATTCCCATCCACCATGCATATTTATTTCTTTTTTCCAAGTACCTGTGTCTACTGAGTGGATGATCATTATTGTCATAATCTCTATATATTCTAAGATTATCCTGCCAAGAGACAAACGAAGTTACCTCCAGACCAATGACCAATGCTGCTTTGATCCATTTCCCATTATATGCCTGCCCCATACCAGGGATCAAGGAAAAGGCAAATGCCTTTTTTGAGTCCTTCGTTTTAATATTCAATGAATCCTGGGATGCCAGCATTGTTGAGACTAGTAAGAAGATTCCTATCCCTGTTCGACAGAGTATCATTTAGTAGCAATACATTCTATCTCAACAAGAGCACCTAGGGGTAATTCGGAGACCTCAACAGTTGACCTTGCAGGATACTCAATACCCTCAAAGTAATTTTCAAAGGCTTTATTTACAGATGGGAAATCATTTAGATCCTTAACAAAGACCGTCAACTTTGCTATGGCCGCTCTATCCAAATGTACTGCACGTAATATTACATCAATATTTTGCAATGACTGTATTGTCTGCGCATCAATGCCACCATCGACCATTTTGCCGGTGCTTGGATCTAATCCTATTTGGCCACTGGTAAACACAAGCCCATCGGTCTCAATACCTTGGTTATATGTACCTATGGCACTAGGTGCATCGGAAGAATCTATGATCTTTCTCATCTAAAACTTATCTTCTAGACATATGCATGGAAGCCCAACATCGGCATTAAGCTCTCTGTGTGCGTCACCATCAAATTCTCGAAGAAAGAACTCTCCAACCGCAGCGACGGTTGTCTCAAATAGGTGCCCACCCAGAGTACTCATCTGATGGTCTGATAGGACCACATGAGCATGGACAAAGGGAGAGCCTTCCTTTAAGGTGACATTGCCTTCAAGGCTTATCAATTCCAAAACATCTGAGAATTCTTTTCTTATGTACTCTTTTGCAACGGTATCATATGCACCTATCTCTGTTTCCCTCACAGCGCCTATTCCTGATAACTTTGCATTTCTGATTCCTTTCTCTACACAAAATCTGGTGATGGTCTCCATGACCTTTTCATTTTTCTCAACATATATAAAGTAGTCTTTCTCAACTTTTTTGTATTGCATTACCCTACCTGTTTAGTATTTCGTTAATGAATTCTTTTGTAGATATGATGGCATCATCAATGGCATCATTGTCCTTACCACCCGCAGTTGCCAGATGAGGCTTCCCGCCGCCACCGCCACCCATGAATCCTCCAATGGTCTTTGCAATATCACTGGCAAGAATTCCTTGGCCATTCAGATCCTTGGAGACAACGATCACAGCCATTGGCTTTTCCTCTCCCTCTGAAAATAAAACAGCAACTCCGCTTGATAGTTTATTAAAGATATTATCACCCAGTGATTTCAATTCATCCATATTGGGTACGTTAGACCTTGTCACAAGACTGCCATACTCTCCAATGGCCTCTATCTGTTCCATGATGTTAACATCAGCAGGACCATTATTGGGTCTGCTCCTTAGTCTCTTCTCAAGTTCCTTCTTATCTTTGAGTAGACCTTTTATTCTATCCACCATCCCCTTTGGTGGGGTATTCAGGATCATCTGCAGTTCATCTAGTATGGCAGCATTTTTCTGCATTTTAGAGATTGCCTTTGTCCCAGTGACAGCAACGATGCGACGCACTCCTGAGGCGAGTGATGTCTCATCAGTGATTTTAAATGATCCAATATCACCTGTTCTATCTACATGGGTACCACCACAAAGTTCCATTGAATAGTCCCCTACCTTGACCACCCTGACCTTATCACCATATTTCTCGCCAAACAGGGCCTCTGCTCCTGCATTCTTAGCATCATCAAAGCCTTGTATGGTAACATCAACTTCAGTGTTAATGAGTATCTGCTCATTGACTCTATTCTCGATCTCAACGATCTCGTCAATTGATATCTTTTCAAAATGGGTCAGATCAAAACGCAGGTGATCAGAGTGAACCAAAGAACCTGCTTGATTCACATGGTCACCAAGAACCTGTTTTAATGCCTTATGCATCAGATGCGTGGCGGTATGATTCTTTCTAACAGAATTTCTATGGACAATGTCCACGCTGCATTCAAACGTGTCTTCAAGGTCTTTCAATTCCCCATCACAGATATGGATAAATGATTCTTTGTCCTTTTTCACATCTAAGACCTTTAACGCAACATTCGATCCCTTGATGGTACCAATATCTCCAATCTGCCCACCGGATTCGGCATAGAAGGGTGTCTTGTCTAAAACTAAAAGCAATCCCCCTTCGCTCTCAGCATAGCGTCTTATCTTGGACTCTGACACAAAGACATCGTAACCTACAAATTCTGAGTCACCGCCTTCTGTCACGTCAACCCATTCCACACTATCAGGATCATTATTGAATTTCTTCGCTTCCTTGGCCTTTTTCTTTTGTGCATCCATCAACTCATTGAAACCTATCTCATCAACTGCCAGTTCTCTCTCTCTTGCCAAGAGTTGGGTGAGGTCCAGGGGGAATCCATAGGTATCATAGAGTTTAAATGCCTCAGCACCATTGACCTCTTTCCCATCTCCAATACTGGATATTATCTTTTCAAAATGATTGAGACCTCTGTCAAGGGTCTGATTGAATGATTCTTCTTCTGAGCGAATTACCTTTTCAATATGTGATCTTTTTTCAACAACCTCTGGGTAGATATCACTCATCATCTCTGCCATAACATCTACCAATTGGTATAGAAATGGATTTTCAAGACCTAATCTTCTGCCAAATCTAGCCGCTCTTCTTAGGATTCGCCTCAGGACATAGCCCCTACCCTCATTTGAGGGCAAGGCCCCATCTGCAATTGAAAAGCACAACATCCTAATGTGGTCTGCAATGACCCTATGAGGAATTGGATCTTCATCATAGGATGAGCCAGCAATGTCTTGTAACGATTCAATGATAGGAAGAAAGAGATCCGTATCATAGTTACTGGTCTTACCTTGCAATATCGTGGCTATCCTCTCCAGCCCGGCACCTGTGTCAACGTGTTTTGCTGGGAGATCTTCGAGACTGCCATCTGAGAGACGATTACTTTGTATAAAGACCAGATTCCATAATTCCCAGTATTGGTCAGAAGAATTGACTCCTGATGAATCCTGCTCGTGCACATCATCACCAATAAAGTAGTGTATCTCAGAACAAGGACCACA
>CALCSS010000129.1 GCA_937893835.1 uncultured Fidelibacterota bacterium | reverse complement strand
ATTTCCAAGGCCTATTATACCAATTTTTTCCATTGTCTTAATTTTTCTCCTTTAATTGATTAGTCAATATTTATTTCTCTAAAATACTTCTTAATTTATTTGCTGATGTTTCCAGTTTATTGAACTGCCCAACTAGTTCTCCATTTTTAAAAATAAAAAATTCATCGCCAAGTGAAAATGCCTGTTCAATATTATGTGAAACTAATATTACATTAATATTATGTTCTTTCAGCTGAGCAATTTGCTCAACAACCTTTGCAGACTCTCTCACACCAAGCGCGGAGGTTGGTTCATCAAGAATAAGAATTTTAGCTCCGAAATATAAAGCCCTCGCAATAGCAAGAATTTGCCTCTGCCCACCAGAGAGAGTCCCAGCAGGTCTTTTTGCATCTTCAATATTTATATCGAATTTTTTTAATTCTTTGATTGTGGTTTCAATTGCGAAATCTTTATTAATTGTATTCAAATGTCCGCGGATTGGCTCGTTCCCCAAAAAGAAATTTCGATAAATATTCATAATGGGGATGATCGCAAGATTTTGATAAACGGTCGATATCCCCGTATTTAGTGCTTGTCGAGGGTTTTTGAATAATACTCTCTTTTCATTAACCTTATATTCTCCTTGATCTGGTTGAAAAACACCAGAAATTATATTCACAAGGGTTGATTTTCCCGCACCATTATCTCCCAAGATACAGTGAATCTTTCCTGAATCTGTGACCATTGAAATATCTTTTAAGGCGCTTATGCTGCCGAAGTTTTTATAAATGTTTTTTAGGACTATTTGATTGTTAAATGTGTGCATATTTTTTCCTAAATATCCCATTTACCAACACTGCAGATATCAACATCGCACCCATAAATACCTGAAACCAGTCTGCATCTACTCCTGCAAAAATTATTCCTTGCTTTACTATACCAAATATTAAAGCTCCTATCATTGTCCCGATGATAGAACCGTACCCCCCTGTTAGAAGAGTCCCGCCTATTACAGCAGCAATAATAGCGATGAATTCCTTTTGTTCTCCCCTCAGAACATCCGCACCACCAAAAGTAGTGACCTGTGTGATCGCAATAAACCAAGCACAAAACGCTGTTAACATAAAAAGAGAGACCTTTACATTTTTGACAGGTATCCCCATTAGGCTTGCACTTTCTTTAGATGCTCCAGTCGCAAAAATCCAGTTTCCAATTTGTGTATGTCTCAATAGTAGATAACCCAGGACTCCAAAGAGAACCCACCAAAAAATTGAAATAGGGAAATCAGTTCCTGATATGGTCAGACTGTTCCCAAAAATAGAAGACATAATATTATAGCCTTTTGAATCCGCCAAACCCCCTAGCTGTGTTCTGCCTGTTACCAGTTTTGAGACTGCTATTGTGATTCCCCTGACCATAAACAAAGAGCCCAAGGTAATAATAAAAGATGGTAAACCACTTTTTACTACGGTTATTCCATTACAATAACCAATAAACACCACCATGATCAAAGTCAAAAAAGATGCAACTGGCATGCTCAAATTAGCCTCCACCGTTAATAACGTGACTGACATACTAGAAAACCCGATTAATGATCCTATCGAAAGATCAAACTCTCCGCTTATCATTAGAAGCGTGACACCAATCGCAAGGATCCCAATTTCAGATGAGACCTGGAGGTAGGATTTTGTACCTTGTAAAGATAAAAATCCATTATGAGCAAATATTGCAAAAAACACCCAAACAAAGACCAGCCCCAAAAGAGCACCTGTTTCTGGTCTTGAAAACATACCTTTCAAAGAAATCATCTTGAGCCTTTTTTACTTAGTGCTAAAACATCTTGGGCGTTTTCAATATTAATGATACTTGGCCCAGTTTCAAGTTTTTTATAGGCAGGGGTGTTTTTGTTTGTGATATACAGATCCATTAGAACTATAGGCAGATAGCCCTGTAAATACTGCTGCTGGTCTAACGCAAAAACAATATGTCCGTCCAAGATCCCATCAATGATCTCAGGTGTAAAATCAAAGGTTGCCATACTGATTTTTTTCTGAGGATCAATATCTTTCAGTAGACTTACTATAGGTATAGCACCCAATGGACCTAGGGCCAGTATGCCATCAACACCTTTGTTTGAACTAAGAAATGCCCTAACTATTTCTCTGGTTTCTGATGGGTCGGAGGCATCTATAGGAACCGTTTTAACATCAACATTGTTCTCTATAAGGATCTCTCTAAAACCTTGCTCCCTTTGATCTAAACTAATATTTCCTATTTCGTGGTTTATGCAGAGCACATTATTTACTCCTGTTTTTAACATTTCTTCGCCAGCCTTAATCCCCGCCTCGTACTCACTCTGCCCGACATATGTAAGGATATCAACCTCTTCCATTATCTCACTACCAGAATTAATTACAATAATCGGTATATTCTTTTTTGATGCGGAGACAATGCTTTTTCTCAGCGCTGGGATATCCGGCACAGACAGGATCAGCCCATCTGGCTCGGTTGCAACAACGGCATCTATCATCTGAGACATGGTTACCATGTCAAAATTTTGTGGTGATTGATAGTGAAAAGCTATCCCAAGGTCTTCGGCTGCATCTTTTGCACCATTGCTGACAACACTCCAAAAAGGATCTGTGGCCTGACCATGGGTAACCATTTTGATCGTAATTTTCTTTTCCGATTTGTTTATAGGTTTTTCGCTATTAGAGCAAGAAACCAGAATGAAACCAATTACCGTCAGATAAAAAAATTTATACATATATCTCATACTCACATTCCTTACAACTGAATAGGTTTGTTTTTTAACAACGACTTATTTGTAGCTAATCCAATCTTAAGCGCGTGGAGGCCATCATCAACATTTGCATGGTCGACAGTTTCACCACTTGTTGATCTAATGAAGTCTGCGATTTCTATTTGGTAAGACTCTTTATATCTATCAATGAAAAAGTTCTTTGGGTTGGCAGATGTAAATCCATCCTTGGTCCCTTTCCTTACACCATGTAAGAGTTTATTCCCAACGATCATAGTGCCCTTAGATCCGAGAACCTCTATTCTCTGATCGTAACCATATACTGCTTTTCTAGAGTTATTGATAGTCGCAAGTATCCCATTTTTTAGAGTCATGTTTATTATAGCGGTATCAATATCATTTGCTTTTTTGATTTCAGGATCAATGAAACAGTCTCCCTTAGCATATATCTCAGATATTTCAACACCCGATAGATACTTTACCATGTCAAAGTCATGAATAGTCATATCAAGAAACATCCCGCCAGATTTTTCGATATAACTAATCGGTGGGGGAGACGGATCTCTAGAAATTATTTTTATCATGTGGAGGTCACCAATGTCTCCGCTGACGATGGATAATTTTAAACTAGAAAAGTCGGGGTCAAATCTTCTGTTAAAGCCAACATGCAGATTTAGGTTTTTACTATCTACAAGAGACTTTACCTCCATGATTTCTTTGATAGACAAACCAAGGGGCTTCTCACAGAAAATATTTTTTGTGGCTTTTGATAGTTCTTTTATCTGTTCAACATGGTAGTTAGATGGTGAACAAATTATAACTCCATCAATCTTTTGAAGACTAAAAAGATCCGCTATGTTTTTGGACTGCTGTATGCCCCTCCTTTTCAATCCCTCATCTATATCTAAGATGGGATCAACGATTATTTTTAGATTTGCGCCTTGCATTGATAAAATATTTTCAGCGTGTATTCTTCCAATTCTTCCAAAACCAACTATTGCCAAATCAACACTACTCATACTTTACGCCCTGTGGTCTTTTGGTTTTTAGAGACTGCCTGCCTGCCTCTGCAACTTGTATTGCAGATAAAATATTTTCTGGGCCAACACTTGGCGTCGTGTTAGATACAATTGAGTTATAAAAATGTTTAAGTTCATTTAAATATGATTCTCTATATCTTTCTATAAATGAGTGTTTTATTTTGGATGATTTAGTTTGGTTTGAATCGCTCAAAGAATAGAGGTTGTCTTTTTTGTTTTCAACTAAGATCATTCCTTTAGAACCAAATAGCTCAATTCTTTGATCATAACCATAGTGAGTCTGTCTTGAGCTGTCGATCAAGCACAGCACTCCATTTTCAAGCTCAAGTGTAATGATAGCATTATCAACATCATCTATGTCTCGTAATCTTTTATCTATAAATACCCCTCCATTTACATATATTTCTTTGATCTTTTCCCCTGTTAAAAAGTTCAACATATCAAAATCATGTATACATAGATCAAAAAGCATCCCACCAGAAGATTTTAAAAATTTAAAACTTGGTATTGAAGCGTCGTGGTTTGTAATGTGTATCGTGTGAATATCACCCAATGCCCCGGAGTCCATTTTTTCTTTTGCCACAAGAAAATCTTGATCAAATCTCCGATTTAAACCAACCTGAATAAATATGTTTTGCTTATTCTTTATGGTGATTAATTCTTTGATTTCATCTTCAGAAAAGGAAATAGGTTTTTCACAAAAAACATGTTTCTTTTGCATCACACACTTTTTGATTATCTCATAATGCGTTGGAGTTGGCGAGCACACAATAACCGCGGTTATTGTTTTATCTGAAAGAACGTTATCAATATTGTCGCTAATGACTACATCCTCCAGATTTTGAGTAAAGTCAGTATTAGGATCTGGATCTGCAATGCTTTTTAGATTAAATAATGGAAGGCTCTGGCAAATATTTTTTGCATGCATTTTGCCAATTCTCCCTAACCCAACAATGCCGATGTTGATTTTTGTTTTTTTCATCCGAAAGTTTTAATATACTTTAGTCAACAGATAATATTAGAGTTGCAATAATCTAATGCAAATCTAATAAAACAAGGAGGTAGTATGAATATCAATCTAATCAAATGGGTGTTTGTTTTAATTTTATCGTCTCAATTTATATTTGCTGGTGGTGTTAGCGGAAAGGTCTCTGACGCTAGTTCTGGTGATTTTCTACCAGGTGCTAATGTGGTCCTTGATGGTACAAACTATGGAGCATCTTCAGATAGATTTGGAGAGTTCAACATAAGCAATGTCCCCGATGGTAGTTACACCCTAACAGTAACCTATGTTGGTTATGCTGATTATTCAGATAGTGTGACCGTTGGCTCAGATGTGGTAACCAAAGATATAACTCTGAGTGTTGACTATGTTGCGATGGAGGCTGTTAATGTTACTGGTCTGGCACAAGGGCAGGCAAAAGCACTGAGTCAGCAGCGCAGCGCTGGTAATATTAAAAATGTTGTTTCCAGAGATCAGATGGAGAAATTTCCTGACCAGAATGTTGCAGATGTTTTGCAAAGGCTCCCAGGTATTGCTCTAGAGAGTGATCATGGTGAGGGACGCTACGTTCAAATTAGAGGAGCGGAGGCCACACTAAACACCACCACTATTAATGGTGTAAAGGTACCCAGTCCTGAAGATGTAAGAAAAATTTCATTAGATATTATACCTAGTTACTCGCTTGGTTCTGTTGAAGTAACAAAGGCTATTACCCCAGACATGGATGGTGATGCAATTGGTGGTCATGTAAACCTGATAACCAAAAATGCTTTTGACTATGATGGTCAATTTATGGAAGCAAAAGTTGCTGGTGGACACAGACCTCTATATGGTAAAAATGGTAGCATGGGTGCATTTACCTATGGTAACCAGTTCATGGATGGTAGACTTGGTTTGCTTGTTTCTTCAAGCTATGAGTTTAACGATATGAAAACAGATAATATTGAGGTAGAGTGGGCTGATGAATATGAGTATGTAACAGATGTTGTTGACAGTGAGGAAGATGAGACATATGTTGTAGAGGAGGCTGATGGTAGAATCATAAATGATGTGGCATTAAAGAACTATGCACTAAGCAGAGAAAGGATAGGAATAACATCAAGCCTAGACTATAAACTCGCTAATAACTCAAAACTCTATGCCAATTTTATTTCAAATACATACACCGATATTGAAAATAGAAATAGACTTCGCTATCGGTTTGATAAATCAGTTGATGAAGAAGAGCCTGGCTCTGGGTATTATGATATTACCTCGCAAGGTGGAACCGCTAAGTTGGCAAGAATATATAGGGAGTTGAAAAGTAGATCATCAATATCAAAAATCAATAGTTTTTCATTTGGCGGAGATCACGCTCTAGGAAAAATGAGAGCAGACTGGTCATTGACAAAATCTTATGCAGAAGAACTACGGGACCCATCAGCAAATGCTGAGTTTGTGGTAAAAGATATAAATATGAACTACGAATTCAGCGATGTAAACCACCCTCAAATAACTAGCTTTACCGACGAAGATGGAAATGCTTTTGACCAACATGACCTGTCAAGCTATGAGCTGGATGCAATTGAATTAGAAGGTAATTATATACCCAAAGCTAAAAGCCCAAATGGAAATTTAGTGTCGGGCGATGATCAAGTTATGGCTTTTAACCTTTCTATGCCTCTTACTTTAGGTGGTGCCAACGGTGAAATAAAAGTAGGTGCAAAACTGTCTAGTAAAATAAAAAATTCAGACAGATCTGGTGCAGAGGTTTGGGAATGGGATGGTGATGACGACCTAATAATGAAGGGCTTTGATATGGATATCGAAGGTGATAAATATATGGATGGGAACTATGTCCACACACATGGTATAAATGTAGATAAGATACGTGACCATATGAGTGCAAATATTGGATCATATGAGATACTGCCAATGTATGAAGATGCCATCCTTGAAACATGGGATGCAACCGAAGATATTTCTGCATTCTATGGAATGACTAATATGAGAATGGGTAAAATCAATTTTATCGGTGGGGCTAGAATGGAAAAAACAGCTACAGAGTATAACTCCTGGGCTGGTAATGTAGAAGATGCTGAAGATGGTGAGCTAAGCATAGATGAGAGTCTTGCGGAATTTTTCACCGCTCAAAAGGTTGCCAAAGAATATACAGATATATTACCAATGGTTCACGTTCGGTATTCTGTTAATGATAGAACCCTGGTTCGTGCAGCATACACAGAGAGCATTGCAAGAGCAGATTTTGCTTCATTGGTTCCGTTTATTGCTACTGATGGAGATGACGCTGAGGCAGGAAATCCCGAGCTTGAGTCTGCACACTCTAAAAACATAGACCTTATGTTGGAATACTATCCAAAAGGTTTAGGTATATTTTCTTTTGGCTATTTTAGTAAGGCCATAGATAATTATATCTACACGGCAGTTATGGAAGATGCAACAATACGCGATGGTTCCAAGGTTTATGATGAGGTCGTTATGCCCGTTAATGGGGACAACGCCACTCTTAGTGGTTGGGAGATGAACGTTGTAAAGAATTTAGATTTTTTACCTGGCCCGTTGAGCAACCTCTCGCTTTATTTTAACTATACATCTACATCATCAGAGGCTGATTATGGCCCTGAACGTGAAAAAACAACTTTCCCAGGTCAGGCTCCAGCGACTGGTAATCTGAGCTTCGCTTATGAGACCAATAAACTAACTGCGAGATTTTCTCAATCTATCGCTGATCAATATATAGTTGAAGTTGGTGAAGATGCGGATGAGGATATTTATTATGACCCTGCAAATCGTCTAGATTTCTCTATGAGTTATAATATTAATAACAAGCTCACTCTTTTTGCAGATATACTAAACATAACAAACGTTCCTCATGTATATTTTATGGGTGACGCTAGTAAACCTGTTGAGAAAGAGGTTTATGGAGCAACAATGAAAATTGGAACAAGTTATAGATTCTAATTTTTTAGTGAAATCCTAAAATTGAATAAGGGCCTCTTTGAGGCCCTTATTTTCTTTGTTTAATTGATTAATTTAGAATATTACCTATGAATACTAATTATACCTCTATTTTGCTTTTTTTGATTTTTTCTCTTATTGCATTTCAATGTGAAAAAAAATCAACCACGATTCCTGTAGATGGTTCTGTATCTGCGATTTTTGAAACTGATCCTGTTGGGGATTCTGATGATACAGCGGATGATCCGTGCGTATGGGTTCATCCTAGTGACCCATCTTTATCTGTTATCATTGGAACGGATAAACACGAAAATTCTCCCGGACTAAGAGTATATGATCTTAACGGCGCACAGATCGATGTTACCAGCAATGAAAAAGCAAATAATGTAGATATAAGATATAGTATGGAACTTGGCGGTAAAAAACTTGATATTATTACTACAGGATTGAGAGTCTCAAATACCCTAGGTGTTTATACAATTGACCCAGACAGTAGACTTCTATCATCCATTGCCTCAAGAGCCATAACACTTGGGATAGAGGTTTATGGATCTTGTATGTACAAAAACAACGCAACAAAACAGATTTACGCAATTGTAAATGATAAAAAAGGCAATGTTGAGCAATATAGGTTATTTGATGATGGATCAGGTTTGGTGGATGCTGAACTCGTGAGATCTCTCAAGCTTCCTGGCCAACTTGAGGGTTGTGTAGCTGATGACATTCTAGGTCACCTATATATAGGTGAAGAAGAAAGCGGAATATGGAAATTCGATGCGGACCCAAATGGATCGAAAGAGGGTGTTCTTATCGATACCATCGGCCCCCACATTGCAGCTGATGTTGAGGGACTAACACTCTATTACGCTGGTGAAACTGATGGTTATCTAATTGCATCAAGCCAGGGTGATAATACATACACGATTTACTCTAGAGGCGATGTAAATAATTTTATTGGCAGGTTCTCTGTGGTGGATAGCGAAACCATAGATGGGACCAGTAGCACAGATGGTATTGACGTTTGCAATATGAATCTAGGTGGAAGATTGAGTGATGGGATCTTCATTGTTCAGGATGATGTGAACGACGTTGGAAATCAGAATTTTAAAATAATATCTTGGGACGAAATAGCATCCATATTTAATCCACCACTTAAAATTAATAGTGGTTATGATCTTCGTAACTAAATAACCATAGGCTCTTTATATGAAGCTGACAATGGCTCAAGCAGTTGTTCGTTATTTGAACAATCAATATGTTGAAAGAGATAATAAAGAGAACAAATTTATAGCTGGAGCTTGGGGAATATTTGGACATGGAAATGTCGCTGGCCTTGGAGAAGCACTCGAACAAAATAAAAATCTAAAACATTTTTTACCTCGCAATGAACAGGCAATGGTTCATACCGCGGTGGCATATGCAAAACAAAAAAGGCGTATGGAAACATTCGCCTGTACCAGCTCCATAGGACCGGGGGCAACAAACATGATAACCGCAGCAGCGGGAGCAACTATCAACAGGCTCCCTGTGTTGCTTTTACCAGGTGATATTTTTAGCAGGCGCAATGTTGGTCCGGTTTTGCAACAACTAGAACATACAAACTCACCTGATATGTCTGTGAATGATTGTTTTAAACCCGTTAGTGTTTTTTGGGACAGAATAAACAGACCTGAGCAAATTATTTCATCCTTACCTGAGGCGCTTCGAGTTTTAACTGATCCTGTTGCTACAGGTGCAGTGACCCTATCCCTACCACAGGATGTACAGGCAGAGGCATATGACTACCCAGATCATTTTTTCAATAAAAGGGTTTGGAGCATCCCAAGAAATATGCCATCAGAAGATTCAATAGTAAACGCAGCTGCAATGATCAAACAGTCTACAAATCCGGTTATTATTGCTGGAGGTGGTATTATCTATTCAGAAGCAGAAGAAACCCTGAATGAGTTTTGCAATAACACAGGTATTCCAATTGGAGAAACGCAAGCAGGAAAAGGATCTCTACCTTGGAACCACAGTCAAAATCTTGGAGCTATTGGTGTAACTGGGACAAGCGCCGCAAATACAATATCCAAAGATGCTGACCTTATTATTTGTATTGGCACAAGACTATCAGATTTCACTACCGCTTCAAAAACCCTATTCCAAAACCCAGGTGTTAATTTTTTAAATATCAACATATCTTCTTTTGACGCTCATAAACACTCATCTGTTTCCTTAGTTGGTGATGCAAAAAAATGTCTTGAGCGCCTAAATCATTTATTAAAGAACGATGGTTTCAGTATATCTGTGAAATATCGATCTGAGATCAAACAGCATAAAAATGACTGGAACCAAGAGGTAGATAGAATATTTAACCTAGATAACCAGCCCGCAGTTAGTCAGGGAGAGGTTATTGGGGTAATATCAAATTGTATGAATGAGGATGATGTTGTTGTATGCGCTGCGGGTAGTCTTCCAGGAGATATGCACAAGCTCTGGAGAAGCATGAATGGAGATCAATACCATATGGAATACGGATATTCATGCATGGGCTATGAAGTTGCTGGTGGGTTAGGTATAAAAATGGCAAAAG
>CALCSS010000128.1 GCA_937893835.1 uncultured Fidelibacterota bacterium | reverse complement strand
TAGGTATTAATCTATTAATTGTCGAAGTTGATTATAATTTTGAATATGAGTCATACCCACAATTAAGGGGAGAGGACCCATTAAATCAAAATCAGATTAGAAAGTTTTTAGAGGCTTGTAAAAAAAATGACATTCAGGTTATTCCTCAATTTCAGAGTTTGGGACACCAATCTTGGTCGACCAAGACCAATCCTTTATTAATAAATTTCCCTGAGTTTGATGAAACCCCTAAGATCCCTCTGGATAATCCAGATATCTATTGCCGCAGTTGGTGCCCACTTAATCCAGATGTATATGACGTTGTGTTCACATTGATTGATGAATTGATCGAAGTTTTCGACCCTACAGCTTTCCACGTTGGTATGGATGAAGTACGTCTTCTTGCTCATGATCAGTGTAATAGATGTAGAGGATATGATCCAGCTGTCCTATATGCTAAAGCGGTAAGAGACATGCATGCTCATATAACCGGGCGACGTAATTTAAAAATGTTGATGTGGGGTGATATGCTGATCGATCCAGAATATATTACTTTTGTCGCAGGTCCGTTGACACACCATGCTGTAGATATGATACCAAAAGATATCATCATTTGTGATTGGCAATATGGTTTACAAAGTTATTATCCATCTATAGCATATTTTATTGATCGAGGATTTCAGGTACTTCCATCTAGCTGGGATAATCCAGATGCTACTTTAGCACTCATGCATGCTGGTAGGAGGAGTGCAGGTAATCAAATGCTTGGTCATTTATTTACTGTCTGGGGTGGTTCGACTATTTTACCAGAAATATTAATAGAAGGTCTAAATCATGATAAGGCAAAAGGCCATATTCGTGGAGCAGCAAAAGCCATTTTGGATATTGCTCCCATTGTTGATGCTGCACCGAAGTCTACCTTAATTATACCAAGGGGGACATCTGGGAGTGATGAATCTATTACCATAGCTGCTGGATTATACCCAGTTGGGAACTATGACAAGAGAATAGTTGGTGGTTCTGCTATTGTAAGTATTATTACTGATGATGGTGTAGTAGTAAAAACTTTAGGTGATGTAACAATTGATCCAACCATAATGGAAAATTTCAAAACAAAATTAACACCGGGGAAATATCGAGCAGCATTAATTGGAGATCTAGAACTTGAAAATAAAGTAAGAAAAGAATTTGAAATATTCAGCAATAGATTTGGTGTAGTGGACCCAATTTTACATGATGGGCGTGGTGCTGATACTTGGGTTAGTTTTCCACCAAGCCCTAAATATCCTGCAAAAGGTGCAGTGACATTGACCGATGGAATCATTGGACCAATGGATTGGGATTGGGGAGACTGGCTTTCTTTTGAAGGTATTGATCTAGAAGCAACTCTTGACCTTGGAGACATTATATCAATACAAAACCTTCAACTTTATTGTCTTCAGAACCAAGCCCCCTATGTATTCATGCCAACAAAGGTATACTTTTCACTTTCTACAGATGGGATTACTTTCAATAACGTAAGCGAGATTCTACCAAAAACATCTCCCCAGTATGATGGCCCGATTATTGAAGTATTTGATGCAGTTATTCCTCCTACAACCGCTAGATATGTTCGTGTCAAGGCTGAGAATACAGGTATATGCCCTGATTGGCATTCTGGTGCTGGTGCTAAGGCCTGGCTAATGGCTGGAGAGGTTATTGTAAATCCAGTCAGTTTAAAATAGAAGGGCTGCGTAAAGCACATTATTAATTATGAAATACTCTATCACTTATATTTTTTATTTTTGTTAGATGATTAATTATATTTCGCATTCGATAAGATCTTTCGGTTTACTTTTCTTCAGCATTCTAATAGCGATCATTCTTATCTCAAATAAAAGCAAACAAAAAGAAATTTACAAATACTGGGAAGATCCTTCTGTCTTTCAGATAAATCGTGAGGAAGCTAGGTCCCATTTTTTCCCATTTGAATCAAAAGAATTAGCCGTTGAAAATAATCAAAAAGGATCAAAATATTTTCAATCCTTGAATGGGGAGTGGAAATTTTATTTTTCAAAGAACCCGGGTCAAAGGCCTATAGGGTTTGAACGTCTAACTTATGATGTGGACGACTGGGATAAAATTAATGTTCCAGGTCATTGGGAAATGCAAGGTTATTCAGTACCTATTTACCTTGATGAAGAATATCCATTTAAACCAAATCCACCAGAGGTCCCATTTGAATACAATACCGTTGGATCATATGTAAAGTCTTTTGAGGTCAATAATAGTTGGAATGGTCGCGATGTTTTTATTCATTTTGGTGGCGTTCGAAGTGCGTTCTATATTTGGCTGAATGGGGTATTTGTAGGCTATAACCAAGGTTCGAAAACCCCTGCTGAATTTGACATAACTGAATTATTGAAAAAAGGGACAAACAAAGTTGCAGTAGAAGTTTATCGTTTCTCAGATGGTTCTTATTTGGAAGGCCAAGATACTTGGCGAGTCAGTGGAATAGAGAGAGATGTATACCTATACGCTACTCCCAAAGCACGTATTTCAGATTATTTTGTAAGAGCTACTTTAAAAGAAAATAATCGATCAGCAGATTTTTCACTTACTGTTGACCTTTATAACCCTAAAAGATTACAGGGCAAATTCAATATCAATATTACTCTATCAGGAAGAACGACTATTTATTCTGATAGCCAAAGGGTTAGCATCGATTCTATTAACTCAGTGAAATTTTCTACTTCCTTATTAAAAGTGAATCCTTGGTCGGCAGAAGATCCTTTTCTCTATGATCTAAATGTATCATTAATGGGTCCACAAGGGAATTTAATTGAGACCTTCAATCAAAAGGTTGGTTTTAAAAGGGTTGAAATAAAAAATGGCAATCTAATTTTGAATGGAAAGACAATCATGTTTCGCGGAGTTAATCGTCACGAATGGGATCCTATATATGGACGTTCTATAACTGAAGAATCTATGATCAAGGATATTAGCTTGATGAAACAGCATAACATTAATGCGGTTCGGACCAGCCATTATCCAAACCAGGTACGTTGGTATGAATTATGTAATGAATTTGGGTTGTACGTAATTGATGAGGCTAATATTGAGGCTCATGGCATGCGATTTCATGAAGATGGCTATGGTCATATTTCTAATGATCCTGATTGGGAAGCCCAATGGATAGACCGTGGTAAGCGGATGGTAGAAAGAGATAAGAATCAACCATCGGTCATTATGTGGTCTATGGGGAATGAGGCTGGAGATGGTGAGAATTTTGTCAAATTATATGATTGGATAAAATCAAGAGATGACTCTCGTCCTGTAGTGTACCAACCTGCGTGGTATGAACGTCATACTGATGTGATTTTTCCCATGTACAAGAATATTGAATTTATATCAGATTATGCTGAAAAGGGACTGGACAGGCCACTTATTTTATGTGAGTTTGCGCACGCAATGGGTAATAGTGTTGGCAATCTAAAGGATTATTGGGACACTTTTGAAAAATATGATGCACTTCAAGGTGGATTCATTTGGGATTGGGTAGATCAGACTATTTTAAAGGAAGATAAAAACGGTAATGAGTATTGGGCATATGGAGGTGATTTTGGAGAAGAGTACTCTGAAAATGATTCTAATTTTTGTGCGAATGGTCTGGTAGCTGCAGACAGATCCTTGAATCCTCATATCCATGAAGTTAAAAAAGTATTTCAACCTATTAAATTTTCATTTGTTTCAACTAGCAATTCTCAATCAAAAATAAAAATAATAAATCAGTATGATTTTATTGAATCAGATCATTTGGAATTCTCATGGTTTGTTTTAGAAAATGGTCAATCATTTAGATCTGGTACAATCAATAAAATAAAATTATCTCCCAATGAATCTAAATTGGTTAATATAGATCATCCTTTTAAATCAACACCCGGGACTGAATACTTCCTTACGGTGCAAGCACATACTAAACGACCTCACTCATTGGTGCCAAAAGGCCATCTAATAGCGTGGGAACAATTTGCATTGCCTAGTAATGACATAAATACATCTGTCAACTCTTCTAAGATATCCGAATTGTCTTATGAAGAACATGTAGATGATATAGAGATCATTGGAAATGACTTTACAATCAAATTCTCTAAAGATAATGGACAATTATCTAAATACTTATACAAGGGAAATGATTTTCTAAAAAGTGGATTAGAACCATATTTCTGGCGGGCTCCAACAGATAATGACCTTGGTAATGGCATGCAAAGACGAACCTCTATCTGGCGAAATGCTGGGAGAGAACTAAAAATAAAGGAAGTCACACATTCTATTGATAATAATGTGGTAAATATCCAAGTACTATCCAACCATAGTTCAACAAAAACAGAATTAAAAACGAATTATTATATTTTTGGGAATGGTTCGATGAAAGTAACTCACGATCTATTGTCGACAGATCCACAAAATCCAGAGATTCCCCGTTTTGGAATGAGGATGTCCTTGCCTGGAGATTTCACTTATCTGAATTGGTATGGTCGTGGGCCCCATGAATCATACTGGGATAGAAAAGTATCAGCGGCAATTGGATACTATAGTGGAAACGTTTGGGCACAGACGCACCCATATGTTCGCCCACAAGAAACTGGGAATAAAACTGATATACGATGGATGGCTGTCTCCAATGGGGATATTGGTGTCATGATCAAAGGGTCACCAACTTTTGATGGAAGCATACACCAATATCCTTATGAAGATCTAGATCATGTGCCTCACGGTCAAAAACATGGGAAATTAGACCTACGTCCCAAAGATCAAATTGATTGGTTAATTGATTATAGACAAATGGGGGTAGGAGGCGATAATAGTTGGGGCGCAACTCCTCACTCACAATATATTTTAAATCCAAGCCCAGTTTCTTTTACTTTTGTGTTGATTCCCTTTGAAGATAGAGATGACCTAAATGAATTATATAGAATGGATAATTTTTGAATTTAATGCCAGTCGATAGTTGCTTAATTAATTTCTAGAAATTAGAATATTAAGTATCACTCTTGAATCTTAATGATAGCCTTACTATCTTTAATTAGGATATAAAGGTCCAAATATCTCTATTGGTCATATGAATTAAATAATAATTAAATGATAGATCTATGAAGTTATTATATGTAATTATTTATTTATTAATTATAGGGTGCAGCGCTCCAACTACGCTATCAAGAAAAAATAATCCTGATATTGTTTCAGTTAAGATCGATTTACCCTCAGTACAATGTGATATGTGTAAACAAATCATCACAGAAGGTCTAACAAGGATGGAAGGTGTCCAGACCGCATATGTAAACCTTAATGAAAAAAAAATCCTGATCAAATATGACAAAAATAGGTTGGACCTTATCGAATTGGGTCAAAATATTTCAAAATTAGGGTACCAGGCTGGAGATATGTCTGCGAATGTTGAAGCATACAATAATCTACCAAACTGTTGCAAATTCCCTGAGGATAGGTGATATATCTAACAAAAAATGGAATTCATGTAAGATTTAAGTATTGGGTTCTTGTTGCTATTCTTTTTTTTAGCAGATTGTTTTCCCAGGCCATTCTGGAAGGTATTATTAAGGAAAGTGGTTCAGGTAGGCCTGTTCAATATGTGTCGATTGCCGTGTTGGTCGCAAATTCTGATTCTATCATCACCGGTGGCGTCACTGATAAAAATGGGGAATTCCATATCCCTAATGTTTCTAAAGGAATATATTTTCTTGAAATTGATTTTATCGGATTTAAGAATATTCAGACTGAATCATTTGTAGTGGCCAATGAAGAAGAGTCTGAAATAAATATGGGGGAGTACATCCTTGAACCAGTGATCCTGGAATTAGATGCTGTCAATGTATCTGCTGATAAACCCAAGATCAGATCTGATGTTGCAAAAACAGTGTATGACGCTGATCGCCTCTATTCAGCTACAGGAGGAACCTGCTGTGATATTATGAAAAGCATTCCGTTGGTTGATGTGGCTGCCAATGGCCAAGTATCATTACGAGGTTCTCCAGAGGTGGCCATTTTGATCAATGGTAAGCGTGCCGGAATCTTAGGAAGTGCTCGGAGGACAAACATTATGTCTGTCCCGGTACCAGCATCCATAGTTGACAAGGTGGAGGTCATTACCAACCCATCAGCAAAACTAGATGCAGATGGAATGGTGGGAGTGATCAATATCATTTTAAAAGAAAACCAGGAACATGGACTCAACGGCCATATGAATGTCAATTTAGGTAATACTGAAAAATCCAACTTGGGTGCCTATTTTAATTTTCGCAAGGGACGTATCAATCATTTTTGGAATATCAGTACAGAAGATCTTCGTCAATCAGGATCCAGTTATAGACGAAGTGAGTTGGTCTCTCAGACAGGGCAAGTTTCTGATCAGGCCTTGAGAACAGTTAATACCAAAGCCCACAACCAAACTTTGTATTTGAGTGGAGGAAGTCGCTACAATCTATCAGATCAAACAATAATAAATGCAGAAGTAAAATTTATACCATTCCAACGAAGAAAGGGCGAATCCATAGATATGGACGATCAGTATTTTGATATCAAAAAGGATGAGGATGGTTTTTTGCGACTTTTGGACTTGGGTTTTCTATCGGAATCAAAAAGAAATTATAGAGTGTCGATAGGAATGACCTTGGAGTTACAAAACTGGAAGGAAAATCAGTTGGGTAAAGAAAGGAACTCAATAATGGACCTTTCCATTGATGGAAAAACCAACCTGGATCGAAGAATCCTTGATCTTGAGTATGAAAATGAAATTACCCCAAGTTTCAAAGTGGAAGCTGGTGCAAAAGAGAGGCAATTAGCCCATATGCAGCCGCGTTCATTATTTATCCAGAGTGGTGATACTGTGTACGCCACCGATTTTACCTATGACGAACAGATTCGGGCGGCATACCTTAATATGGAATACACAACGTTCATGGAAGATATCGTATTCATTGGTGGTGCGAGAATTGAAGATGTTCAAACAGAAAGCAACACTAGCTTGGACTCGGTTATCTATCATTTATCTGGGTTACAAGAATCTCTTATTCCAGATGAGAAAAATTATCTAACCCAATATAGTAAATGGTATCCCTCATTTCTGGTTCGATACCGCCCTGACCCTTACACAACCTTCCAGACAGGGTATTCAGCACGCGTGAATAGACCCACAGCCAATCTTGTAGATCCATTACCTCAGAATTTATTTGAATTCTCAGTTATTCAAATTGGTAATCCGGACCTTAAACCTGAATTTATTCATTCTTATGAATTAAGACTTAGTCAGATCAAATCAGCATGGAATTGGGAAGTAGCACTGTTCAAACAACAGATAAAGAATGTTATCAGAGAAGATGAAGATCTTCTTGATTCAATTAGTGTCATTACTTGGAAAAATGCCAGATCAGGGACCAATGTGGGAATGGATTTCAGGATAAAATTCAAGCCACTACCTTTTTGGGATCTTACTGTGACCGGACTTTACTATAATACTCAAACAGACCATACTAATGAAAATGATTTAAGTGGTACTCTGTCTGGTTTTCAAGGCCGTCTTAATCAGATATTTACAATCAGAGGTGGTGGGAAGTTGGAATTGGATAGTCGGTTTTTTTCACCAGAAAAGATTCCCACAGGCACAGTTCATCCTAATGGTCTTGCCAATATGAATCTTA
>CALCSS010000127.1 GCA_937893835.1 uncultured Fidelibacterota bacterium | reverse complement strand
ACGTGGCTTGGGCTTTATCCCAAGGAGCTTGATATCCAATTCTTCAAGCATGTCCGTCAGGTTATTCAAGAATGGGAGGCTGGCATCATCAGCGAGGGAATCGGCCTTGGAGAGCGCTAGGTTCTCTTGGAATAGGGTGAAGACTCGATCCAACTGACTAGCAAGTATCTGCGCACTTATCAGATTCTCATTGAGCTCCTGTTGCTCTTCCTCCAGTACCCTGATGTCAAAAGGTTTTTCACCGATCAAGAAGGATGCACTTGCCCAGTATGATAGGGTCAGCAGTATCAGACAACCAAATAAAATAATATTTCTTTTCTCAGCCATGATCAGTATCAGGAGAAATTCTTCTTCCTGCTCCTCTTTGAACTCGCCTCGATCTCGAATCTCACAATATCCTGTCCTCGAACATTCACCTTACTGTGACCAACATATTTGATCTTGCTGAAATTATTTGAAAATTCCTTGTTATTCCTCAGTGTCTGAACATATTCATCTATGATCTCAAAATCCTTTCGATCCTCAAAGGTGAGCGCTATGCCCTTGATGATCAACTTTTGTCTCTTATATCTCAATCCGGTTATTGCTATGTCGTCTGGTGTCAGCGCGCCCATCTTCTCTAGGTTTCGTGCCCATAAAAAACGGTCCTGCTCAAGGTCTGCAAATGATAGGATGTCGCCCTTAGAGAGGTTCTTTCCCTCAGACTGGAGCTTATCTATCTCATCCTTAAGCCTCGCGATCTCTGTTTCCTTCTTGTCAATGATCTTATCATATCCTGCGCTAATTATCCAGACCTTGGCATTTACACCAATTAGCAAAGCAATAAGGATGCCAAAGATGACCCAGCGGGCTCTTTCTCGAACTCTGGCCTGGAGCGTCTCTGCGCTTTCAGCCTTGTTCAGATTAATTAAAATATATTGTTTATCCAATGCTCATGCCTCCACGTATTCCTAGCCCGAGTGCGGTCGTAAACTGGCTTGGATTTGAGATTGAGACATCGTCTGAACCCGCCATGGACTCGAAAGGGTTGAAAACAGCGCAATCTATATTCAATTTCTCATTAACGATCGCTGTAAGCCCTGGAGTGCTGGCAGCCCCTCCAGTTAAAAATATTTTTAGGAAAAAACTCTGTCCTGTTTGCTTTGCATAGAACCTTAGAGATCTGCGCATGTCCTCGATGAGACTATCATAGACCGTACGCTCGGCTATGCCTACACCGTCACCTACGGCACCGTCACTCTTTGATGCAGAGACACCGTCCCGGTACAGTATGTCCTGAGCCTCTATGTAACCAATCTCTTTCTTTTCAGACAATTCTTTAACAAGATGGTGTCCTCCTATTGGTAGGTCTCTGGTAAAGAACTGCTCACCCTTGCCATACACGACCAGGGTTGAGGATATGGCACCTATGTCAAGCATGACCACGAGTCCATCCTCAGGCACATCCTTTATAAAAGAGAACGCATTGCTCATTGCGACAGGGTTCACATCCACTATCCCAGGCTTGAGGCCACATTCTTTCAGAAGTTCCAGATGATTGTTCAAGACTCCTTTCGTACAAGCAACAAGCCCCACATCGATCTTATCAACCTCTTTCTTATTGGAGCCTATGATCTGGTAGTCAATGACAGCATCTGTACCATCCATTGGGATGTGCTTCCTTGCTTCGAAGGTCATCGCTGACTCAAGCTCATCGGTTGGCATTTCCATGGTCGTGATCTGTTTGATGCTGGCTGATGAACCATTGATCCCAGTGATGAGGCCCTTCGCCTTCTTGGGATTGAAGCCCTGTTGCCTGAATAGCTCCTTTACGGCCATGACCCAGTGAGAGTGGTCGATCTTCTCGGGATCATAGGCTGAATTAGGCTCAGGCACAAGCCTAGATCCTGCGTCAATGAGCTTATATCCATCCTTGGTCTTATCCGCAGTGACCATCTTCACATACTGTCTTCCAATGTCTAATCCTAAATACATGATCGTTCCTCAGTCTTGGTATTGGTTCCTTGCCTCGCCATAGGAGGCCATCTTTAGTATAACTGTATTGTTCGTGCTCTGAAGGTCTGGAAAATAAGGCGGAGGCTTGAGCTGAAGGTTCCAATCATAGTGATAATCCTTATCGTAACCGATATCGCCGGTCATATAAGGTCCTGTAATATTTCTCTTCATATAGCCTCTTCTGAACTGAACCACAGACCCCCATAGTCTAACATAACCACGATAATCGCCTTGGTTATCACTTGAATAGAGCCCTGATTGATCTTCATGTCGGTAATCGTTCCTGTGACCTCCACGACCATCTGCAATGGGTCTAGAATCATAACTTGTGATCAGTGGTCCAGAATGTCCTGCGGTCGTATTCTGCCAATAGTGGGATATGAAACCACCGTTCATTGCCAGGATCGCTGCATTGATCTTGATGTTCCCACTGCTGGCTCCTCCACTTCTGGCTCCATTTGGCAAGGTGTTGGCAATGATCACACTTCCTCCGGATATGAGACCAAGAACATTATTCGTGCCCCCGTCCTGTGGGTGTATGATCTGTCCACTACCATACGAGTCAGAGTAAACCACATCATCTATCAGCCAGATGTTGCCCCAGACCCTGTCAATGGTACTACTAGCTGAATGCACTCTATATTCAGCATAATCATCCGTCACAATGGTATATTGGCCATCGACCGTACCACGGACAAGTACCTGACCTCCCTTAATGTAGATCACCTGAGGAGTACTCCCTGATGAGAAGAATGCTCTGCTCATGAAGACATGCTCGCTGTTGTATATCTCGTTAGGGCAAGTAAAGATATCACATGATGTTCCACCAACTGTCCAATAATCAAAGTCAAAATGCTGCCTGTCTCCCGACCCGCAATAGTCAGCCCAGTTTTCGGGATTTAATTCTGTAAGGTCATGGTCGTGGTATAAGATCTGCTCGTTCCACTCCACATCATCATTCAACCCATCACTGGCACTAGCATTGACAAAGGTGATATTCTCATCATCATTAAATCCAATGCCTGCAGGACCATTATATGCTAGGGTCTCACCGTAAAATGATACTCTTAGCCGATCTGTTCCAAGAGTAGTTATTCCACTAGAGATGAATGATATCACTTTTGAATTGTCCTCATTAAAAATAAAGATCTGGTCTCCATCACCTATCTCGAAATCACCAGAAGAAACGAGACTATAAAGGTTGATACCATCAAGGGTATTACCGTTCATTACCAAGAAATTGGAATTATACGTATTTGTCGTACCATCAAAGTCATTTGGAAATAAATGTAAATGAAAATCATCAGTCTCTAGGCCACTGGCCAAACTATCGTATTGAAAACTGAATTCAGCTGGTGGATTACCTATGGGTGGTATGTTATAGGTCCATTGCGTGGCCCAGTAGCCGCCCTCCACAAAGTTGATCTCTGTCATGATCAGGGTGTCCTTCTTGCCTGGTCTAAATAGTTTACTATCAGCCACAAAGGTCCTCGTTGCATTCTGCCTTGCCACCTCTGCTGAGTTCTCAGGTGGGAAAATGATCTGTGAGACCGTGTCCAAGATGGTATTGCCATCGTTATCCTCAAAAACATCATCATCACACCCGCCCCAATTGATCGCATTCCCATTCTGCTCTATCGCTTCGAACGTGACGTTCACCTCACCAGTGAATTCCGGGCAACCCCAGTTACTGAACGTCATGGTACCATTGGTATGGACCTTCCCCTCCAGATCATCATCAGGTCCAAAATTAACGATACCCGTATTCCCAGGACCTATTGGAAACTCCTCATGGGTAAAATACATGAATTCTTCAAACCCTTGGGGCCTCATCGATGTAAACACCCTTCTCTCTATCGATACATTTGTACCACTGGGCGTAATGTAATCAGCGACACCTGTCGAATAGGCGATGTACTCTTTACGAGTCGAGTTTGGCAATAACTGTGTGGAACAGGCTATGTCCTTGTACATTCCAATGGGTCTATTATTCTCATCCCTACCATAGTTAACACCATCCCTTAAAAGGAGAGTATCGGACACAAGATATGGGAGAACGACAATGCCCACATCATTCAGGCCTGCCTCAGCCGCATACAGTGCCTTCCACTCGGTATATCTATATTTTTCCATTGCAGACTGACTGAATGAGTTCTTCAAATAGGCGACCGTGAATGACATGCTCACCAATGTAAAAAGCAAGGCCAGTGGCGCTGCACTTCCTCTTGATAGTAACCTATGCATCAGGATTAACCCCCATTGCGTTGGTCACCTTTGTCTGGATATATGATGTACCCATGAATACGCTCCTGTGATAGATATGCTGCTCCTTGATCGGCAGTGAAACATCATCCATGACATCGGTCTCCATGGCCAAGACGAGCGTCAGATCAAGATATGAATTTTTAAAAGTACTTGATCCTAGACCAGACTGCATATCATACTCAACAACAAAATCATCTACATAAAGCACCCTTCTATTTGGCCCTCTGAAGACACCTTTACTTGGAAACTCAAAAACCTCAGCAGGTAGATCACTGTTAAATTGTATGCCTGCCTTGTCATCGCAAGCTATGGTCAACTCGGGTGACACATCAATAAAATATCTATAGAGCTTCAATCTTGAAAACCCGTTGAAACTGTCAAGCTCGACCTTTTGCGCCAGATTCAATTCACGGACGATCTCGCGCATTACGTTATTACCATATTGACGCAGATCTTGCCTCACCGTATCAGATTGATAGTGTAGCATCACTGCTTGCGCTCCAGTGGTCATTCCAATCGCAATGATCGACATGACCACGATGCCAGCAGATAATTCAAGCAGGGTCATACCAGCGCTTGTCCTTCTTAGAAACTTGACGATCATAACTCAAACTCACTCATGATTGTTGATATACGTCTCTCGAATCCAGTGTCGCCAGCACGTCTGCCAGAAGTAAACCTATCGCCCCACTTGATCCAGCACTCTAGCTCATACCTGGTCAAATCAGTATTACCATAAGCATTAAAAGAATTTAGCCTCCTAAAATCATAGTAGAGGCGGGCCTCAACTGAGTTCTTCTGTCCAAGACCACCTACAAGAAATATCTCGTCACCATCTGGGTCCCCAGCGAGTTCATAGGCCGACAATGTCCCATCGGCAATACGTCCCTTCCAGTACTCCATATAATTCAGTAATTCTTCCGTGGCCCTCTCTTTTATCTCGAGCGAGTGCAACTCACCTCTGGCATGTACCACCCCCATCAAGAGTCCAATACATGCAATGGAAATGATAACGGTTGCTGTCATCACCTCAATGAAACCTATACCGGGATTAGTTGTACTCAACCTCATAGTATATTCTGAGCAAAAAGTTTGGGGTTCTCTGCGATGTTCTCGGCCAACTTTCTCTCTATCTCTCCCTTTGAGACCAATCTCTGAAGGTCCTGGTCCAGGGACTGCATTCCATCAACACCGCCCGACTGGATGATGGATGGGATCTGATATATTCGATCTTCGCGAATAAGGTTTCGTATTGCCGTATTTGCGATCATCACCTCACATGCAGGAATTCTACCTTTCCCATCCTTGGTCTTGAGCAATTTTTGTGCGATCACGGCCTCGAGACTCTCAGACAACATCGATCGTATCTGACCCTTTTGCCCAGTGGGGAATATATCAATGATCCGGTCAATGGTCTTTACAGCGCTTGAGGTGTGAAGCGTTGATAGGACAAGGTGGCCTGTCTCAGCAGCAGTGAGCGCCAATGATATGGTCTCCAGGTCTCTCATCTCACCGACCAATATAACGTCTGGGTCCTCACGTAGGGCAGATCGCATGGCGTTCGCAAAACTATGTGTATTTGCCCCGAGTTCCCTTTGGTTTATCAAACTTTCCTTGGTCTCATGATAATACTCAACAGGGTCCTCGATCGTAATGATATGGCAACTCCTTTGAGTATTGATATGGTCTACCATGGCCGCTAGGGTCGTACTCTTTCCAGAGCCGGTGGGTCCGGTTAAAAGCACAAGTCCCCTATCAATTAGCGCCAAGGTCTTTAGCACTGGTGGAATTCCAAGATCGTCAAAATCCTTTACCACCTCCGGAATCGTTCGAAAGACCCCAGCCATTCCCTTGATCTGATTGAAAAAATTGACACGAAATCTCCCCTTTCCCTCGAGACTCGCAGAAAAATCGATCTCTTTATTTTGTTCAAAGATCTCCATCTGATCCTTGTCAAGCACCTGCGGAAGAATGGACTCCATGTCTTCCTGTTTGAGGGCATCCATATTAAGTGGTTTCATAGTACCATTGATCCTGACCATGGGTATGGAACCAACGCTTAGGTGGAGGTCAGAGGCCCCACTATCAACAGAATACGTGAGGAGTTTGTTCAAATCCATCAGTTACTATTCGCTTTCAGGTGAACCGTATCCGGTGAACCTCCCGAGGTCAGCATTATAGACAACAATATGCCCTGGACCTCCTGACATTTCTTCTGTACTTGTTGCAGTTATTTGCCCTCCAAATGGAGGACCAGTAAACTGCAGTTGGAATTGCCATTTCAACTTTGTAGACCTGCTGACATCAAGTTGACCAGCTCTTTCAAGTTGGTCAATATCATCTGGGATTTCCCCTTTGGTCTGCCAATACATTTTAGATGCATTCGCGACGTTTGACATCACAGTTCGAGCTTCAGATGCATAAGAGCTTTTAACATATTCTAGATAGGTAGGCAATGCGATCACTGCTAGTATCGCAACAATTACAACTACGACCATGATCTCTATCATCGTAAAACCTGATTGAGTTCTCCGCTTGAGATTCATATTTGAATATCTCCTTATTTTAATATTATCAATAACTTATAAATCTAATAAATTTGACGGAACATTACGCACCTATCCCACCTACTAAAAAAACGAAAGAGAGTGTGATATTACTCACACTTTCCTCATTTTATTTGAG
>CALCSS010000126.1 GCA_937893835.1 uncultured Fidelibacterota bacterium | reverse complement strand
CTTCCATGGAGAACGGGCGATCGATCTCAATGTGGAATATATCTCCTGCTTTGGGGTCAATGACCGGAAGTCTTGTCGTATCATACAGCGTAGTATCAGTGTATATGGTATCAGATCCCGTGTAGAGGGTATCGTAGATCGTTGTATCTGTGATGGCCAAGGAGTCTTGACCAAATCGTATTGAGATGAGTGGTCCATCAGCAACCGCGGCATAGGGGCGAATGGAAATTGACTCATCACGGTCCCAGTCCCCATCCTGATTGAAATCAGATATTCGAAAGGGCGGTACATCATCATGCGTCACATTCTTTACCCTGAACGGGACTATGGTGCCATAGGGATCAACAGTGACGGAGTCTCCAAGATCACCTTCAAATTGCAACTCGAAGTCTGCAGGATAGAACCTGGATACGCTCATGGCAATGACACTGTAGTTGCAATCACCGATGGTCCACCTTGTCGAATCCTCATTCAGATCATATTCCCTGTCCTTCACAACTACCCTCATCCCATCGAAAATCGGATTATCTGTCTCACCGTTCATTGTCTGCAGGTGGTCAAGATGAAAGTAGCGATAGCTCACTGCAATCTCTCCTGCTGATATGAGATCGGAATTTGAGATGAAGAAGGTTCCATTCTCGGGTATGACATAATAGTCAATTCCATATTCATATGTCACATCTCCTGCCACATCGGTGACGATCACAGGGTATGTCGTGTCATAGACAGTGCTGTCATTGTCCAAGGATGAGGTCACCACCATCTTCGCATCAATATGATCATGAGAGGCAATGGCACTGCTGTCAGCGTTGATGGTCAGTGTCTCAATGATGAGCTCTTGATCTCTGATACTGAACGCAAGTTCATCGGCATTATCCAGTGTATCAAAGACAACGTGGTATTCCTTGTTGTCACTGATCGCGAATGGGTCTATCACGTCAACCGTAATGATCCCAGATCCATAGCCAGATACGTGCTTCACGAATTCCTCTCCCTCTTGAGTCATATTTGGAGGTGTATAGCCCAGTGCCTCAGAATTAGGGACCACTATCGCTGCGTTCTCGCTCAGATTCACAACATTGCCCTTATAGTCCAGGTCAAGAGTGACAGAACACTCGCTTGGTGCGATGGGCTGCAAATTCTCACTTGGTGAATATCCATTCTCAAAAAAATCCAGATCGTAGCCCTTATCATATGCCGTGACCGAATAGTAATAGGTCTGTCCATTTATGACATTGTTTGAATCAACATAGATGTATTCAAGACCCGAATCCTCTCCCATGTCAAACTGGACCCCATTGTAACCAATGGGATGTGGTCCCCTGAGACCATCATCCAGATCAAAGATGGCCAGTGGCTCCTTGAAGGTAATATTTCCATAGGCATCCGTGATGGTATAGGCATCAATGAAACCAGGGTCTGTGCTTCTGTAGACCCTATACCCCTCAAAGTCCTTACCATAGATCGGGTCCATCGACTTCTCAGAGAAACTGTTCCAGTAAAGGGTTACCTTATTATCCCCTGGCACTGCTGTCATTGTGGGCTTCAATGGTGGTTTCGCAAAGCTATAGTCATTGTCATATATGTTCTGCATTGTCGCAGTGTTCCTCAGGATGTCTGCCATGTTCTCACCATATACCATGGCGATCGCAAATTTTTTCTGTTCCCCGGGCTGTAGTGATATGTAGCCTGAACCATATAGAAATGTCTGATCCACATTCTGCTGGGGTACCTGAAAGACACCAGGAGAGAGTTGACCCCACATCACCTCATCGTTTGATGGATAGACACTTGGGTAAGGCGCCGAATAAAAACTTGTTAGGCCGATCTGATCGGACTCATCATTGTCAGTGATCTCAAAATTTGGCTCGCCCAGATCAGGGATACCATTCCCCTCGGTACCGTCATCATCTGGGCCTGTGTAATTGATATGAAACTCTGCAAGACCATCTGCCCCGATGTCATCACGCTCGGGGTCCCAGTCCCCATCATTGTCTATGCCATCAAACTGACTCTCATCGATCATCCCATCCTCATCATTGTCTATCCCATCGTGAGGGTTACCCGGAGACTCCAAGAAGCTCCAGCCAAAATAAGCAGGACGAAATCCTCCGTAAGAGGTGCTCCAATTGTCATGGTCCCACTGATAGACCATGTCATTCTCCGTGTCAAACCATGCATCATCATCACTAAAACTTGATGCACCACCTACATCTGCATCGCCATACATTCCAAATACAACACTGTCCAGCACATTGGACCCCACATTGGTGATCCAATATGTCACGATTATAATATCCTCGGCAGCAGGGTGATTCCACTGGTACCCACGGGCCTCCATCTTTATTCCGAGACCTCGTCGATGATCATCAGGCGATTCTATGGAAGATTGGGGTCGGTCATCCTCATCCGGCCAAAACTCGAACTCACTATTGTAATAATCATCCACCACAAAATATGACTCCTGATCAGCCCTGACATACTGTCCATACTGACCGTTCCACTCTCCGTCCCAGTCCTCGGGCCTATTGGGCCAAGAACTTGGCCAGGAGGATTCATTGTCACTCATTGCTAGATTTTCTTGATTTGGATCTGCATATCCAGACAGAGGCTCAAAACTCCAAGGAGTCCCCTCTGGTGATGCGTCCGACAGTCCGCTGATCCCATCAGATACGATGTGCTTTCTAAATCCGTTTGTGTCCAAGACACTTGCGGCAATGACCGGTGAGAATTCCCAAATGTATGAGTGCCCGGAGCCGATGGGATACACACCAGAGAAGCTACTGCTCTGGTCTCCTATCGAACCATGGTTGTAGAATCTACATAGCACGCGATTGCCTGAGTGGTCACCATATTTTCTATCTTCTCTTCCCATGATCTTTGCAGCATGTGCCTCACGATCGAAGGATCTCTTACTGGGGTGATCACCCGATGATAACCATGAAAGTGATAGTAGAGAGATCAGTATTGGTAATAGTTTTTTCATCATTCTATTTTAATGATAGTGACAGGCCTACCTTGATCTGCCGTGGTGCTGAATAATAGGAGGGCACCACCAAGAACTCGTCCAATGTATTCAACATGGGCCCACTGTACTGAGGTGTATAGGTTGGTATCAGTGAGTAGGACGATCTCCCGGTATCACCATAGACCGTCTCTTCATTGCGTATGTCAAAGAGATTGTAGATATTAATATGAGCCGATACCTGGATCGATTCAAACAGAGAAAAATTATAGAAGGCTCTCATGTCAACATTATAGGTCGCTGGTTTACGACCATTGTTCTCAAATGATGTCCGCTGACCATCGGCATTGGTCGTGGTATAAGGAAAGCCGCTGCCATAACTGACAACGAGGCTCGTCCCTGCTGACTTGGTCAAGTGATAGGTCGCTGTTCCGTTGATGGTGTGACGCTGGTCCCAATCAAGTGGCACCAACATCTTCTCAGGTTCAATGTCAGACTGTTCGTCATAGAACGCGGCCGTTGGGTCAGAGGCATTTCCCTCAGAGATCGAATAGGTATAGTCAAGATTACCAGAAAATTTTCGACTTGAGCGCTTGGACAAGGCGACCGTTAGACCTTTTGAGTTGGCGTGGTCCTTATTGACATACATTCCATAGCGATCACCGGCGATGAATGAATTCTTGATCTCAGTAGAATTTAGATTTCTTATGTCCTTGTAGTATCCCGTGATCTCCAGGCCAATGTCCCTACCAAATTGTTGTGAGAACCCAACCTCGTACTGGGTCGTGCGCTGAGGTTCCATATTCGCATTGCCCATGGTGGAGTTGACGCCTGAGGCCGCAGGCACCTCAAACTCTGGGTTGTCATAGATATAGCTAAAACTGGGGTTCTGGAAAAAATGGCCATAGGAGAAATGTAGATACCCTTTGTCAGTGATCGGAAATGCAAGGGCGAATCTGGGGCTGATCTGGGTCTTGGGGTCTGCCTTTCTATACCAAGGGTCCCCATTTGCATTCGAGGCCAATCTATCCTCATCAGACCTAAGATTTTGATAGTTCATCTCGTCGTCTGATATCTCACCGTCTCCATCACTATCTTCCCACTTATTGATCGGTTTCAAAGGCGAGAGGTAGTTCGGATCCTCAGGGTCATTTAGGACCCAAAACTGAGAATCAAAATAATCATAGCGGGCGCCGATATTCACCACCATGTCATCCGCCTCCATCTTATCCTGGACGTATGCCGAGAACTCAAACGGATTACGACCAACAAGTGGATCCCCAGTAAAGGGGTCCATCATTGACTGAAAGGAGTCGTGTATCGTATTGTCCTCAGGCTCTAGGACCACGGGCATATACCCTGTGTATTGTGCCTGTAACACTGTGATATCATTGTAGGTGATCTCTGTTGTCCTATACTCGGTCCCCATCTTGACCTGATGAACAGCATTGACCTGACTTGTAAGCTCAGCCTTGGTGGTTTGTACATTTGACTTACGATTATAGATGTCCATATAATTTCCACCCACCTCAAAATTGTTGCCAGTGGCATAGTCATCGATCCTTGGATCAGTATCGTAGAGGATGGTATCGAGCATGCCAACACCCCAGTCATCATCATAGTCAATGTTATCGATCTTCGTATGATACTTTGGGTCATCACTTAGGTGGGTCCTATAGTGGTTGACAGCATTGGAGACCATCACATTTGCGAAGGTTGATTGATTCAATGATATGTCCACACGTATGATATCCCCCACCCGCGTATTGAATGAAAAGGGCCTACCATCAGGGTTCCAACGATAGGCATGGGAGTAGCTCTGTGATCTAGTATCGCTGAACATGCGGTTATATGCAAATTTTATTTTAGGGGTCACTCTCCAGGAGAACTTGGCCTGGTAGGTGGTCTGCTCGCTCCAGTTCATCGCCTCCCATGCAAAATCCCCTTCTTCTCTCTTACTATCGATCAACGACCTGAGGCTATCTTGATAGTATAATGGTGACCACAGACTATCCACAGGCACCGAGCCATCACCGAGTCCTACATCAGGATCGATGAGGAACATGTTCTGCTCATCAGACCATGAATAGGAGTTTGGAGAAAAGACCCTTTCACCAAATAGATATCCGCTATTCCTCTTTTTCCGGCCTGAGGCAAAGAAAGATAACTTGCCAGGGAGGATCGGACCCTCGATATTTGCCTTTAGGTCTGCTATGTTATCCCAATTGCTCTGATCCACCTTTGGAAAGACGGGGTCCTTGGCTATGTAATAGTCACCAATGCTGGTGGACCAACTGCCTGAGTAATTCTCGTAGTCTCCATCCTTGGTGACAATATTAACGATCCCGGACATTGCCTGACCATATTCAGCATTGAAGGTACCACTGATGAACTGAAGTTCTTGAATCGAATTATTCTCGATCTCGACCGCTATTCCAGAGTTGTATGGATCAGTGACAGTGATGCCATCGACCATATATGATATCTCGCCGCCTCTTCCGCCTCGAACATGGATCTCTCCACCGGTTGTCACAACACCTGCCTGGAGCGACAGCACATCCTCGAACTCCTCTACCGGTAGCATCTCTACCTCTTCGCTACTTATGTTCGCCTGTGAGTAGGTTACATCGGTCTGTATCATTGGCCGCTCTGCCTGTACGACGACCTCCTCCAGTCCAACTACACTCTCACCAAGTTGACCATCAAGGGTTGTAGTGAGGTCTACCCTGATACGTACATCATTCATGATAGTGGTCTGATGACCGATCATGGTGAATTTGACATCATATGACCCAGGAGGTACCTGAAGGATGTAATAGTTTCCCTCGGTATCTGTCGCGGCACCAAGAGGCGTTCCAACCACCATGACATTCGCACCAATGAGTGGATCACCAGTGGCCTTGCTCGTAACGCGACCGGATATCTTACCTGTCGTGCCAGAAAAGAGTGGCTGCAGCACAAGTGCTAGACAGACCAACGCTGCTGACCAATTCTTTGAGTTCAATCTGTGTCCGTTACTATCGTTCTATTCTATAATAAACTTTGATCCTATTTGACCAATACCAATTTCTTGACAGAATGATATTCAGAGGTCTTCATCTCATAGAAATACATACCGGTCGGCAAGGATGATCCCCTATCGTTCAATCCCCTCCACTTGACGTTATAGACGCCGGCGTCCATGGTCTGATCGACCAATGTAGCTACCCTCTGTCCAACTAGGTTGAAGATAGATAGACTGACATGGGAATTCTCTGCAAGGTCAAACTGAATATTGGTCTCAGGATTGAATGGATTAGGGTAGTTCTGGCGAAGCGCAAATTCCAGCGGTGTGACCCCTGGGTCATCCACGCTGACCTCTACACCGACTCCGACAGGAATCTCGATCATATTCTCACCGGATTCTATCAATAGTTCATCTTCCATCTGGAAATCATCATATACCCCATAGGCTCCTACCTTCACACCTAAAGAATCATTATAGCCATCAAAGGCTGAGACATTCCCGCTAAATGGGGACACTGTGAGCCATGTGAAACTATCGCCCATCTTGATGGCCATTCTGTCAATCGCGACACCATATCCCCAATTGCCGTTACAGTCATCATATTGAAAGCCGACCCTGAATGAACTGGCCTCACTGACGTATGGCTCAAGATTGTACATGTATGATGCCCAATACCACACTCCTGTTGCCATGGTCGAATCTATGAGCGTCCATGATTCACCATCATCGATGGATATCAGGACCTTAAAATCATCAGCATATGTGGCCTCATTCTCACACGGACCATCGGGATTTGGAAAATAAAGGTCGAAGACCAAAAATGAGGGTGCAGAACCAGAAAATGCTGGGTTTGAGTAGAGCATTGGGGTTGCTGGATTGAAGGGATCGTCCCCCGCGGCATCATCATTATAGAGTGCAAAATTCTGCGAACCATCCGGCGGAGATGGGAAAGGTAGATACGTAGATGAATGAGTGGCTGAGTCACCAACAGACCATTCCTCATTCAGGTCCGGAACATTTGTAAAATCACCAAGTGTGCCATCCTCGAACGTAGAAAGCACCAGGTTCTGGGCGGCCTCAATGTTTGCAAGCTCTATCGAGCTGATCGAGAAGTCAGCATCAAGAGTATCAAAATTCTCTATGTTCAATATCTGCTCCTGATACTCACCCGCAGCAAGCGCGTCAAAATTGATCGCAGCAGGACCGACCTGGAAAGGACCCAGGGGCGTGGCACAAACCTCTGCTGATGGTGTGGACTCACCCTCACCATAAACGGCCGTGACCTCGAAACAGTATTCAACATCATTCTCCAAATCCTCAACTGAGAAGTCTGTATAGTCTGAGGTACCGATCTGTACTCCATCCATATAGATGTTCCAGTGGAAGAATTCCCCGCATATGTCACCCTCTCCCTCGTTACCACCATAGACCTTTATGTCATCAATGAACCAACTCTCGCCATAGCCAAGAACACAATAATATCGAAATGCGAACATGATCTCACTGCCAGCATATTCAGATATGTCAACAGTATTGAACCAGTAGTCCTCACCCACCGAATCAGGGAAAGAGACATAGACCGAGTCCCAGGACATGCCTCCATCTACGGAGACCTCCAGATAGTTATTGGCCGTTGCATCGGTGGGATAGGTATAGGCCTCTATGAATTCGATATAGGCAGCAGTATATCCTGTAAGGTCTACCGATCCAGTCAGTCTACTGTCAACTGGGGCGTATTGACCCGTCGTCGAGTCAGTACCTGAATATCCGGCATAGGCTGAGAAGTCATCGTCGCCACCATCATCACAGGGATACATGCCCTCACCACAGTCCGCTGCGGTACCATCTGAATACCTGAACCAACCTCCCGAACATGCACCACAAAGTGATGTGTCGTTGATGACCGTCATCTGCTCGGATGCGGTGGAGCATGATGCAAAGCATTCCTCGAAAAGTACGTCACCATATGATGATGTCTGTACCCATGAAAGATCGATCTTCTGATCATAGAAATAAGACTCAACAAAGGTGGGGGGACAAAGGTCCTGGGCGAATAATATTGAAAAGATTGTTAGTCCAATGAATAGATGCTTTAACGATTTCATCATAAAACTCCTGAATATTTCATAGATTATTAGCCCGGAAGATAAGTGTTAAGTGCCAGATATCAAAATAGCAGTAGATATACTTTTAGGGTCCTTCAGTGACTATATTTTAAAAAAAATTGATATATTCATTGGCCAAGGCATGAGCTATTTTTATAAACTGATGTATAATGATTATTTGATCATTGTCCTGCTATCATCTCTGATATTGGGTAATGATGCGGGCAGACCTTCACCCGTACACACCCCTGACCCCTTCAAGATGAATGGAGCCGCCAAGATAGGCGACAATCCCTTTCCCACAAACCCAATGAGCGACCGCGCTCGAGGTTATCTGCTCCAGGGAAAGGCACAGACCGCGATCACGAACTATGGTAATTATATTGACATTGAGGTAAATCCAAATGGTGCATGGGGAGAATATGCATACCTATACGAGGTCTCATTCCTTGCGGGAATACCTGGTCACTCGTCTTCATCAAACTATACCTGGACCAACATCGAGACGATCAATGATGATGATGGGATACCCATCTATGGCATTTGGGAATCACAGAATGCGTATGACTCCTGGTTTGAAGATGGCGATACGAATTTTGTCGGTATTATCTTCAATGCAGATAATGACTTTGGACTCTGGGAGCCAGACAGCATCTCCAAAAAAGGTTCTGTCGATGATATGAGCAGTGGAGGTCAATGGGCAATGGACCATGAGTCAAACAAGGTCCTGGTCAGTGTCATGGGCGAGAAGGATCCCAATAGGCCTAGTACAAGGATAGGACTCATACACCCTTGGGCCCTCAGACCAAAACTCATAAGTCGCGAGGATCAGTTTGATTATTATGACTATGGAAAAGATAAGGAAGAATGGACAGCGGACGACAACTACTACTATTATGGCGCAAATACCGCTGAGTCATGCCTCTCCTACTATTCACCCACCTACAATACTGACTGGCATGCCTCGACCATGGCAAGGACCAATACACATAACACTGATGTCGGTGCTGGTGACATGTTCGGTGACACATATGTCACAGACCCCGCAGATACCTATCCACTGCTGGCTCACTCGGGATACGGATCGACATGGCCAAATAGAATGAATCTAGAGACAAATACCCTTGACCCCTTCTGGCCTGGTTGGTGGGCACAGGACTATAACATCAACCTACCTGGTTGTTCTCAATCCAGAAAGGATCCCGACTGCTGGGAGAATGTTCCAGGGAGGTTCATCTCAGACATGGATGTCTATATGGAATTTGATGATCGCTGGGCTCATAGAGGTAACCAGGTCAACACCAATAACGAATACGAACAGACCGGTTACGCCATGGGACTTAGGGTCATGTCTGAGGCGCATTCATATGGTGTGTCCTACGCGGAGGACATACTATTTGTAACGGTAAAGGTTAGAAATGAGAGCGGAGACTGGTGCGCGGAGGATGAGTATGGATCGCCCATACTTGATGAGAATGGCAACCAGGAATGTGGAGAGGCAATGGTCATGCCTGACGGTACCAAGCTCAATCGTGGAAAAGGATTTGACTATTCAGGCGTCAGTCTTGGATTCTGGAATGATGGTGTTATTCTCACAAGTGATAAATATGGTAACACCAGCTATTGGTCAAGTGCAGATGATTATATGAAATACTATTGGGAGGTATTTGAGGTCAACAACGAGAGAATGCTCATCAGCATGGCCATGATCGGTGACTACGATGGTTATTCTGGGGTCGCGGGCTATGCGATGGACCCCAGCACCCCTAGCCCTGGGAATGAGTTTGGACTTGTAGCAACTCAATTATTGGACTCGCCACGTGCTACAGAGCCAGTGGACCTTGACCGCGATGGCGTCATAGACATATTCCCCGGTGAACCACTAAAGATGACCGACTGGCACTGGCTGGACTGGTATCTAAGACCCGGTGTCACACACCCTGAGAGTTTATCCGGTGACTGTTACGCAGGTACACCTGGTTGCCCACAGGCCAGGAACAAGGAAGAACTATTCTATAAGCTCATGGTAGGGGACACAAGTAACTTGAGTGAGAATGAGCATGCCTGGCATTTTCACACCCAAGATCCTGGCACCGATCTACCCTCTGACCTGAATCCGCACTTCGATTCTCTAGAGGGCATTGAGGAGGAAATGGTATTCCAAAGACCACCCGATGGAGTAGATCCGCTGGTATTGATGACCTGCGGACCGTTTGACCTCCCTGTTGGTAGAGAGGTTCCCTTCTCCTTCTGCATCATCTTCGGACAGAACGAGGAGGACCTCATCAATAACGCGAGATTCGCTCAGGTCATGTACAACTCGAGGTATCAAGGATTCACTCCTCCGACCAGACCCCGTGTCCATGGCGTAGGTGATCTCGGCAAGGTCAAGGTCTATTGGAACGACCACGCTGAATCATCCAAGGACGTAGTGACCGGCTACGCGGATTTTGAGGGATATAAGATATATAAGAGCAGTGACGGTGGAGAGACATGGGGAGACCCGAATGATATGGTATATGATACCGATGGTATCTTTGTTGGGTGGAGGCCCTATGCACAGTTTGACCTTTCTGCTGAAGAAGACTCCATGCACTGTGTCTATGAAAATGACTATGACTGTGGACCTGGATCATCAAGAGGGCACTCGATCAGTGGTCATGATCCCTACTTCCCCTGGTTTGGTCTAGGTGAAGATACGGGGCTTGAGATGGTTCGCCTTCCAGAGCCATATGTCTTTGATGGTGATACCTTCAATTATATGTTTGAGGACTTGAACATCATCAATGGAATTGAATACACATACTCCATTGTCGCATATGACATGGGTGTAGAGCCACCCTATAGGACCACCTACATTGACCTTGGTAATGGACAATTTGAGACAGTGGTCGATACAAACTATTCAAACCCAAACAAATGGGCAGACCCTGATGGCTATGCATCGCTGGAGAATTCAAAGGGAACGACCATACTTGATAGAAATTTCATTCAGGTCTATCCTGGCATTAGCCCAAGGACAGATCTAAAGAATGTCAAAGTGGTTCCCAATCCATATTTAAGTGGTTCAGCCTATAACGAATCTGAACATTTACGAAGAATAAGATTCACAAATTTGACCAGGTCATGTATGATCCGCATCTATACTCTATCAGGAGAGTTAGTAAGCACAATAGAGCACTCTGATGAAGATTCAGGAAATGCTTTCTGGGATCTCAGAACGATCAACAACCAAGAGGCCGGGCCTGGACTTTATATCTACCATATAGAATCCTTTGAAAAAGATGACAGTGCCCATTTCATAGGTAAGTTTGCGGTTGTAAGGTAAAATTCAAAAATATTTATTATCATTGTAAGTTGTAAAATGTTTAAACTTCATTACCGCAGGAATAAATAATATAAAATCTCTCATGAAAAAAACTATTTTAATTCTCCTCCTTTCCTTCTCTCAGATCATCTTGGCAAACTCCCTAGAAGGCAGTAAGGTTCCTAACTCTCGCATTAAAATGCTCAATGGAAAATATGCCAAGCTATCTGACTTCAATGCAGATGGCCCCATGATCATCAACTTCTGGACCACCTGGTGACCAAATTGCGAGATGCAGGCTGCATATCTCAATCAATTGAATGAAAGTTTTGGTGACGCTGGTCTAAAAGTATTAGGCGTCAACCTAAACTCTCCAACAATTATTAATCAGGTCAGACCTTGGATCAATAAGAGAAAGATCAACTTTGATATATCTGTTGACCCTGGTGAGAAATTAGCTAAATCTTTTAATGTAAAAGGTCTTCCCACATTATTTCTAGTTGACAAAGATGGGAATATCATTAACGAGACCATTGGATTTTCGGATGGATACGAAAGTAAATATCTTGAAGCATTAACACAATATCTAGACAATGAAAAGATCAGCTATCAAGATTTCGAGTATAAAAAGGAAAACAAAGCCAAAAAGGACGTTACCCTAGAGATAGATTTTTAGACCATGGTCCTAACCCTGAGATTCTAGATCTAGATCGGTCATCATATAGATCTTCCATTTCTTCCATTTCTTAAAAATACGAAATATTCCTTTATTTTTATGCCTAACGAAATGGTATAGGGTCCTGCTTGTGTTAAGGACCTCACCTCTCCCATTTAAACGGCTATAGGTAGCATCTACCGTACATAACTTAGTATCAATGTGATCCCAGACCGGCGCAATCTGCATATTATCAAGTCTAGTATTTTTGAATTCAGCCTTCGGTGAGTTTTTCCACTTATTGAACAACTTATTAAATTCTTCTTTGGTATTAATAACAATTGGGGTACCACTACCAAAGTGAAGTGTGCACCATTCAATTTGGAAAAATTTAGACATCCTATCAATATTTTTTTCATCAACTTCTACTAAATAGGATTTAAACACACTGCTTACCTCATCGTACTTATTGAAAGTGGTATCCGGAACTTGGGCAACGACAAGATTCGAAATGAGTAACGAGATAAAAAAGATATTCTTCTTCATGATTCTATTAACTGGTTCATTAGGAGATCAATAAGATTATAAAGCTATCCTAATCGTTATGGATTAATTACCATAAGGTACAGAGTTTTCAAAAAAATATTTAATCATTATTAATTTTATTATGTTGTTGCTTAAAATTGAATAAGAAATAGTGATCAATACTCAATATTCATGAAAATAATAAAACTGATATCTGCGATCCTACTATTGCAGATCTTGTCCCTAGATATAGTACTGGCAAAGAAAATTGATGATGCACGAATAAAAATGCTAAACGGGGAATATGCAAAATTATCCGATTATAATTCTGATGGCCCCATGATCATTAATTTTTGGACCACTTGGTGACCATTCTGCGAGAGGCAGTTGGCCTATCTAGATCAGTTGAATTCTTACTTTAGTGAAACCGGGTTACAGGTTCTGACAGTTAATGTGAACAAGCCCAATATCCTCAATCAGGTCAGACCCTATATCAATAAAAGAAAATATAAATTTCCTGTCTCCGTCGATCCCAGATCAAAACTGGCAAAGAAATTAGGAGTTCTAGGATATCCAACACTTTTTCTTGTTGGAAAAGATGGTACGATCATCCATAAATCATCAGGATATGAAGACGGAATGGAAGATGAATATCTAGATGAATTACTAGCATATTTTAAAAGCGAGAATATTGACCATAAAGAGTTCGAATATAAAAAGCGACAGGCATCAGATACGAAGGAAACTGTCTTGAAGATTGATTTCTAGCTTACTACTCTTCCAGGTCGATATTGGAGATCATATAGATCTTCCATTTCCTTGCCCATCTAGTTGAAAAGGCCCAGATGAACTTCAGAGGTTTTGCATAGTATCCCGTGCCCTTCACAAGATGATATAGGGCTCTCTCGGTCCTGATCGTATCACCATTCTCATCCAGTCTATCATAGGTAACATCAGCAACCGCCAACATATTATCAATGATACCTGTTTGTTCGATATGAATGGATCTTACCTTGGTCGAATGGAAATTAGCCTTGGCTGAATTCTTCCATTCATTGAATATCAACATGAACTCTTGTTCAGACCCAATGGTCATTACCCTTTCCGAACCAAAATGAAGGTCCAATGGTATCGTAAGATATTCAAGCATGCCCTTGATATCTTTTTTGTCCACAATGGAGATATAATCCTCTAATGTGGCCGAGACCTTTTCCTGATGTTTAAATGGTTTCTGATCTTTAGCGAATGTAGTACTGAGAATGGATACAACTAAAAGAACAAGGTATCTATTCATCCGGTATTAGGCTTGCGCTCTAGTAAAAACAGGTTCACTTGCTGTGGAGATGGACGGATCATAGTTATATCCACCTAGGTCAAATCCGAGTATGTCCTTCTTATCATTGATCTGGTTCTGTATGATGTAGCGTGCCATCATCCCTCTTGCGCGTTTGGCAAAAAAGGAGACCATCTTCATTTTTCCATTCTTGATCTCTTTGAACTGTGGCGTGACCACTTCCGCTTCCAATGAAGGACGGTCGAGCGATTTGAAATATTCAACCGAGGCACAATTGATCACAATATTATGGTCATGATCTTTCAATTCACCATTGATGGAATCAACAAGTGTGTCACCCCAGTATTGATACAGGTCTTTGCCTGCTTTATTCTTCAACTTTGTTCCCATCTCCAATCGATAGGGCATCATTAGATCAAGAGGCCTAAGAATACCATATAATCCTGACAAGATTCGAGTATGGGTCTGGGCAAAACTCATGTCTTGGTCACTTAATGATTCCGCATCCAAACCTGTATATGTATCACCCATAAAGCAATATGCAGACTCCATTGAACAATCTGGTTTAAATGATTTTTTCCAATTTTGCATTCGCTCCCAGTTCAGGATGGCAAGTTTCTCACTAATGCCCATCAAGGACATAAGGTCTCCAGGTTCCATGCCTTTCAAGTGACCTACCAGTTCCTTGGATCGATCCAGAAACCGAGGCAGATCGTGATTTTTTGTCCTGCCAATACATTCTTTGGAAAGTTTCTTGGCTGGAGAGAGTACCGTTAGCATAGGTCTAATTTAATCATAACACTAAATGACAAGGAATGGCTCATAGAGTCTCAGCGATGATGCCATTCAATCGCTCTACAAAACCAGCAGGGTCTTCTAGCTTTATCCCTTCTTGTATAAGAGCCTGTTCGTAAAGAAGAAAGGCAATGTCATCAAACGACTTTTGCCTGGTCTTGTCTTTCAATTTTGAGACTATGTCATGCTCAGGATTTATCTCTAAGATCGGTTTGATGTCAGGCATGTCCATCTGTCCCATGGAACGCATCATCTCTTGCATCTGTGCAGTGGGGTCATTCTCATCTGCTACAATACACGAGGGTGAGTCACTTAGTCTTGACGATACCTTCACATCCTTTACCTTATCACCCAATAACTTTTTCATCTTTTTCAACACTGGCTTGAGTGACTTTTCCTCTTCCTTGTCTGAATCATCTGAGAAATCCTCTGCCGCACCACTGCGCTTTACAGACTTAAGGTCCTTATCATCGTATTTAGGCACACCCGTAATAATGATCTCATCGATCTCATCGTCCAATATAAGCACCTCAATATCCTTCTTGGCATACATCTCCAACAAGGGCGAGTTCTTTAGACTGATCTGATTTTGGCCTGTTATATAATAGATGGATTTTTGATCCTCTCTCATCCTGTCAACATACTCTCTGAGAGAGACAAGACCGTCATCCTTTGTTGATTTGAACCTAAGTAGATCTGTAAGTGCCTCCTTATGCTCAAAGTCCTGGTATACTCCTTCTTTGATCAAACGACCATATTGATCATAGAATTCAAAATATTTATCCTTGTCACCTGCAATGGTCTTCAACCGATCAAGTATCTTCTTGACAGAATTGGACCGAATCTTTGCCATGACCCTGTTCTGCTGCAGGATCTCACGACTGACGTTCAAAGGAAGGTCTGATGAATCAATGATACCTTTTACAAACCTAAGCCATGGTGGTAATAGCTCCTTGTCATCATCAGTAATGAAGACCCTATTAACATAGAGTTTTACTCCAGGCTGATAGTCTGCCCTGAACAAGTCTGGCGAAGCCTTCTTTGGCATGTAGAACAAGATGGTAAACTCAAGATTACCCTCTGCTCGAAAATGTACCCAATCTAGTGGGTCTTCCATATCATTAGAGAAGGATTTATAGAATTCTTTGTATTCCTTATCCTTTAGCTCACTCTTTGATCTTGTCCAGAATGCCTTTGCATCATTGACCTGATCCGTCTTTACCTCTCTACCCTTCTCCTTTCCCTCATCGTCATGTTCGATCTCTGAATAAGTAAGGAATATGGGGAAATCAATATGGTCCGAGTATTTCTTGATAAGGCTCTCTATCTTCCATCGACTCGCAAATTCCTTTCCCTCTTCATTGAGATACAAGGTAATTGAGGTACCGTGATCTTTTTTTACATCTTTCTTGATCTCAAAACCTGATTCTCCATCACTCACCCACCTCCAGGACTCCTTATTGCCTGCTTTCTTGGTTGCGACCTCGACCCGATCTGCCACCATGAAACTAGAATAAAAACCCACACCGAACTGTCCGATCAATTGTGAGTCCTTTTTTGCATCACCAGATAACTTTGATAAAAAGTTCTTTGTCCCCGATCTTGCAATGGTCCCCAGATTATCCTGCAATTCCTTTTTGCTCATCCCTATTCCTGTATCCGTTATGGTAAGCGTGGGATCATCTCCCTCTTGGAACTCGATCGAGACCTTTGGATCAAAGGAGAAAGATTTAAAATCATCTTTGGTCAGAGTGAGATATCTAAGTTTATCGAGAGCATCAGATGAATTTGAGATAAGTTCTCTAAGAAAGATCTCCTTGTGGGAATACAGAGAATGGATGATCAGTTTAAGTAGCTGACTGACTTCAGTTTGAAATGGTTGTTGGCTCAAAGTACGCTCCTGGTCTTAATGATTATCTAAGTTTGGTTTTTTAATGTGTTTTTAGGGCGGAAAGATAAAAAAATAACTGATAGAAAATCCATATACAATCGTTTCATTTTTAATTTAATTAATTTGAGATCGTTGCATCGATCAGTGTAATAAAGGGATAGATTTTCTAGCCAGCTTCCCTAACTCTTTCTAGGAGCTCCTTCGTTGCTTTGATACCCGACATCTCATCCAAAGTGCCTCCCTCATATTCTATCCCAATATATCCTCTATACCCTGCGCCCATTACAATGTCCATCATCCTGTGAAAATCAGTATTGGTCTCATTGCCCTCAGAATCAAAGTCATGGCTCTTTGCACTTACCGCCTTTGCAAAGGGCATTAGCTCCTCAACACCCTTGTAACGATCGTACCAACGATCTCCCTCTATCCTAAAATTACCAAAATCAGGCAGTGTACCACACCGCGGGTGATCAACTTCTCTCATGACTGCTGCCAACCATTCACCATCTGATGATAGGCCACCATGATTCTCAACGATCGTGTTCATGCCAAGTGTATCACCGAATTCAGTCAATTTTCTTAGACCGTCAGCCGCCAAACTTATTTGATCTTGGTAGGAACCTGTCTTACTATAGTCTCCACTTTCAAGTCCGTGTAACGACTCAGTAAGATAAGCATTCACCCTGATCGAGTGACACCCGAGGTACTTTGCTGCCTCATGCCATTTGAAATGATTCTCTACTGCTTTCGATCGCCTTAGATCATCAGGGTCACCAAGACTCCCCTCATTATCACACATGATCAGTAAACTTTCTACTCCAAGGTCATCTGCCCTAGACCTCATTTCTTTGAGATATGATCGATCCTCTGCCTTTTCAAAAAAAAAGGAATTAACATATTCTATGGCATCTATCCCGAAATCTTCCTTTGCTATTTTAGCAAAGTTCAAGTGATCTATCTTGCCAGAGTATAAGGAACGATGCAGCGACCATTCTGCCAATGAGATCTTGAAATCCATATTTTTGGTTCTAAAAGACATGAGTCCAGAAACCGACATACCTCCGGTCAATATGAATGCTGTTTTTAAGAAATTCCTTCTTTTCAATCTAGAGGATCACAATTTCTTTATTCTAACATTTCGGTACCAGACCTCTCCATGGTCACCCTGGAGGCCTACTCTGCCTGAGGAAGCTTTTGCAAATAAAGGCATATCCCTAAACTTACTGTTTGCTATGAGTGCGTTCAATTCAGCGCTACCATGGTCATATTCAAGCAACATCACTCCATTCAACCAATGTTCAATATGGTTATTTTTTGATATGACCCTGACTTGATTGAACTGCCCCAGGGGCATTACAACATCTTTTATAGGAGGAATCAGGTCATAGAGTGCACCTGCAGAGGTTACTTTTCTAAGCCTATCATGATGTCCAGTGTTGTCAAGGACCTGCATCTCGGGAGCAGACTGCCATATGTAGTCACCTTCCTCTGTTGCAAAATAGAATATCCCGCTATTGCCACCCGATTGCAACTTCCACTCAAGCTCAAGCTCAAAATCCTTATATGTTTCTATTGAAATTATATCTATTCCCCTAGAACCTGGAACGGTCTTCAAACTTCCATCCACTATGGCCCACGAATTCCAAGGAAAAGAATCCATCCTATAGCCACGCATCCCAGAAATGGTCTCGCCATCAAAAAGGTACGTCCATTCAGCACTTTTATTGCTACACGATATCATCAAAATACATAAAATGGTTATTACTGTTCTCATCATGTCGATCCCTATTTATCTTTTGGATTCCACTCGCCCTTTGCAACTGCTGGTACGAAGTCATCCAAACCTGGTGGTGGAAATTGAATTGTCTTATCCTGTTCAGCGCTCATATATGCGGTCATTAATAATTCTGTCACTGCAACACCATCACTGAAATTCTCCTTGGGACGTTTACCTGCGAGGAAGCTCTCTACCATATGCCGATTTTCAGCGGTATATCCATATGTATCTGCCTCACTGCTGACAACCGGCATCTCACCTGATTCTGCGTTCTGTTTCTCAACCAGGTCCTCATCCTCTTTGCCCTGTACCTTTCTGCTGAAAAATACCTTGAGGTCAGAGTCCAATGTGTTGATGAACATGGAATACTCAGGACCAAACAATTCCATGCTCAGACGAAGGCCTGCACCAACAAAGCACCAGGATGTAGTGGTCTCAACAACCAAATTATGACCAGAGTCATCTTTATATTCTATGAGAGATCTAGCAAAATCTTCTGCAGGACGATTCAAATAATCCGTCTTGCCGCCACTATTCTGTCTTAGTATCTCCGCATACTCAGGACGTTGCCACTTTAGGCATGATGCATATGCATTAACACTTAATGGGGTGAGACTCTCTCTCTCCTTGCCTGGCTCTGTGAGCATGAAACGTGCTTCCTCAACAGAGTGACACATCATATCGTTAAGGACACCTCCTCCTTGTAATTCACCTTCCCAAAACCAAGGCATGTGTGGACCGCTATGTTCTTCAGCCGCCCTGGCCAAAAATGGACGACCTGTTGCCTTTGCTCCTCTGGACCATATGATCTCCTTTCCTCTCGTGACTGATGGTGCAAAGACCTGATTCTCCAGATAACCATCCAATAGACCTGCCTTTTGTGTTAATTCTAGAACCTTTTTTGCCTCTTTGACATTTCGGCCCAGTGGCTTCTCGCATGTCACACCTACCAACTCTCCCTTTCCTGAATCGATCGCATTGAAAATTTCCTCCATGATCTCAATTCGTGTAAAATTGGGAGCACAGATCCATATGGCATCCACATTGGGGTCGGCCACCATATCTGTCACGCTATCAAATACACTTGCGTCTCCTACACCGATCGCCCTAGCAAGCAATGCGGATTCCTCTGCAGAAGATCGTGTCCTGGACATGACACCTACAACATCACAGTTCCTGACTCCGATCAGAGATCGTATGTGGAATCTTGTAATGAATCCACCACCAATGAATCCTATGCCAAGTCTTTTTTGGCTCATATGAAATTCCCTTATTGCGTCTGTTCTTTAAATGAAAAATAGAATACAGTTGTGGCTACCAGACCTATCGCTGACAGGGTATACCAGAAATTTGAATAATCAAACGCCCCATTTATCGTATAATGCGATTGTAAAAACCCAGAGAGCCAGCCTCCAATGACAGGTCCACCCCCGAGAATGATGATCCCAAATACTGTCTGAGCGGAGTGTCGAACATCTTCCTCTGCTATCTTGTCAACATATACATACGCAGCTGCAAAGAAGAAAGCATAACAAAATCCGTGGAAGGCCTGGCTAGCTATCATCACCCAAACCGGAAATAATTCTGTGCCAAATATGGCGTACCTCAAACAGTATGCTGCAATTCCTATGGTTATGACCTTTTTGAAACCAAGCCTCTTTAAGAAATAACCAAGATAGGCCATGGTCAAGATCTCAGCAAACTGGCCGATCGTCATTGCAGGTCCGATCTGACTGTCTGGAATCCCAATATGAGAGAGAAAAGGTCCTGTCTGCAGAAAATAGATCTGATGAATGATACTCACCGCCAAGCTAGAGAGTACTAGAATGGTAAAGGATGAGTATTGAAATAGTTCGAATGCCTTCTTGAATGCCAGTCTCTCTGTCGCATCCTTCTTAGGAGGCGTACTGGGTAGTAAGAAGCAAAATGCACCATAGAGAATTGATATGCCACCCGAGAACTTCAATGCATCTGCCAGTCGTGCCGTAACATCTGGTACCTCTGCTCCCACAATAAAAGGTGGCATCGATTGGAGCTGAAGGTCTGTCTGGAGCCATATCATAGGGAACGCCCAGCTTGCTACGATCCAACCAATGGTACCCCAGACACGGATCTTTGGAAAATCATTTTCTTGATCATCTATGTGCGCAAAGGTGATTGAATTTGAAAGAGCAAGTGTCGGCATATACAGGACACTGTACACGATCGATAGGACCAACCAGGAATGATAATCTGTTTGGACAGAAGTATACCACTTCACAATACCTCCAGTGGTCACAAGAAATGCTAGTATGCGTTCTGTACTAAAGTACCTATCTGCTATCTGCCCTGCAATGAAGGGGGCAGCGATCGCGCCAATCGAACCCGCAAGTCCGAGGATCATGCCGATCTGAGACCCAGTGAATCCTAGACCTCCATCTGAGACACTTGCAGATAAATATCTTGCGGTAACAGGTAGCCACGCCCCCCATAATGCATATTGGAGGAACATCATTGTACCTAATCTAGAATTCTTTGTCATGAGAAAATTATTTTTACAATATCAGATAAGCTTACGCTTGATCGGGTCCCACTCAACCCTACGGCCGG
>CALCSS010000125.1 GCA_937893835.1 uncultured Fidelibacterota bacterium | reverse complement strand
ATGAAATCAACCTAGCTTCACATCGAATAGAAATTTAGTTTTTTCTAGAGAAACTCTCTTTGTTCTGTAATGCCTAGGGAGACTATGAATGGGTCATTTACCTGAAGATCAGAAAAGTCCTTTTTAGATTTTAGACCAAGCCATTTATTTTCAATTAGTATCTGGCCCACAGCACCACCTAATGAATTTCCCGGTCCCAATAATACTAGCATGTCTGGACAGAATTCCTTTAGAGCAACAGTGAGAGAAGACGTAAAGTCAAAAGTATGGAGGACCTGATGACCAAGTGTGTATTTCGTTAGTTCAAGGGGTTCAGTACTAAAGGTTGACCAGATATGCCCTCTTCCATCTATGAGAGGTATGGATGGTCTTTTGAAAATTGATGCATTGATCATCTCAAACGCAGATCTAGAGACCGATTCAAGCAAGGGAGTATGGAAAGCAGCATGATAAGGTATGACCAATGGATATTTTTCTTGAGGAGGGAGTTTTTTGGATAGTTTTTGAAGCGTCGTTTTTTTCCCTCCAATCACAACATATCCACCTAATTTTATTGATACATATGCTCCTGCTTGGTGCACTTCAGACAGGACCATTTCAAAGATCTTTTGATCAATCTGCCAATTATCATTGGTAATTGGGTATATCAATTGAGCTCCAATGATCTCATCTTTCATCATCGAGCCCATTGTATCGATTAAATGGAATCCATCTTCTATTGTGATCGCTCCAGACAATGCCAAAGATGTATACCAACCCATTGAATTACCTATTACCGATACAACTTCATACTTATTTGTGTCAATGCTCAAATAATCCGCTAGGCTGCAAGCGTATATCAATGCAGAGGCATTCTCACCCACCATATGAGTTTTGGCTCTAAAGGTTTGAGAATCAAGTTTTGTCAAGGATGGTTGTTCTTGCTCATCACGTTGTGCATCCATCCACTTGATCTGTTTCTTTGCGATGGCACCGTATTGGTTAAGATAATTGGATGTGTCTCTTGTATAAGAACCTCTCCCTGGACAAACCACCACGATTCTTTTCTTATTCATCTAATAAGTCCAGTGCATTATTTATAATTGACTCTGTACTAGGAAGTGTAACCGTGGCGGAGACACCCAATGGAATAAAACTGTCTTCAGCCGCATGGAGAAAAATATCAAGGGCCTTATTAGTTGATTGACTGAGTTTCATATAGATCTCCTCACCATGGCAGCCCGTTCTTCTACATTCATCTACGATCAAGATTTTCTTACAACTTCCTATGGATTTTATCAGTCTTGGAACATCGATCGGCGAGAGCCATCTAAGATCAATGACCTTTATCTTTTTCCTTGATCTTGACTCTATGGCCTTTTTTGCCTTCAAGGAGAGATAAAGACCATTACCGTAGGTGATAATTGTCAACGCCCTACCAGTGCCATAGGTCATGAATTCACCTAGAGAAATCTCATCATTTGGATTTGGATATTCAAAGACCCACTTGCCGTCTTTTTCAGTATGAAGATCTTTTGTCATATATAGGGCAATAGGCTCAATGAAGACAACTATACGTCCATTTTCTACAGCCTCTCTGACTGAGGTTCTCAGCATCTTAGCTGCATCCGCGCCATTGGAAGGGACTGCTAATATAAGACCGGGTATGTCTCTAAAAATTGTCAGCGAATTATCATTGTGGAAGTGCCCTCCAAAACCTTTTTGATACGCTAGGCCAGGTATGCGAAGTACCATGGGGTTAGTAAAACGACCTTCTGAGAAAAAAGGGAGTGTTGACGCCTCACCTCTTAATTGATCTTCTGCATTATGAAAATATGCAAGGAATTGTATCTCGGGAATGGGGACAAATCCATTATGCCCTAGACCTAGTCCAAAACCAATGATGGATGTCTCATCCAATGGACTGTTAAAGACTCTTCGAATACCGAATTGTTTATAGAGGTCTGCGGTAACATGATAGACGCCTCCCTTCTGGGCAACATCCTCACCAAAAATAACGGTATTTGGATACTGCAAGAGAATATCAGTCAAAGCATAATTGATCAATTTTCCCATATGCTGAGGATATTTCAGTCTATCAAATTCCTTCCCAAATACTTTTTTACGCATCGTATTGGAAGGATGTTTGGGCGCTGAGCGGGTATGCTTATTTGATATAATGGTAGACATAATATCTTTTGCTGTTTTTAGTTTTGGCCTTGATACAGCATTATCAAAAACATAGGCCACTTGTGCACGCTTTTGTTCATATAGAGAAATGATATCTTCTTTTGAAAGACAATCGTTCTCGATCATTATGCGAGCAGAATGCATCAATGGGTCATGATTTTCGTCTGTTTCAATTTCTTGTATCTTCCTATACCCTACCTCAACATCTGACCCTGCGTGTCCCATCAGTCTAATGGTCTTCATATGCAAGAAAACAGGGTTCCTTGTTAGCCTACAGATATTTTCTGCCTCTTTTGTCTTGAGGATCAGATCGATCAGGTGTAGACCATCAGTTTTTAGATATTGCATTCCAAATCTATTGGAGAAGTTATTTTCGATCCATTTCCCATCTGTCGGCACAGATATGCCTGTACCATTATCCTCACAAATGAATATGATGGGGACATGCCCTCCCTGACTTGAAACCAAACAAGCGGTATTAAAGCCTGATAATGCTGTTGCGTGATTTGCACTAGCATCACCAAAACTGCAAAGAACTATGCTATCATTATCTAATTTACTTTCAGATAGATTCAAGTCTCTTGCTCGATCAATGGAAAAAGCAGTCCCCACAGCCTTGGGTATGTGACTTGCGATGGTGCTTGTTTGAGGTGGAATATTGAGTTCCTCACTGCCTAGGACCTTATGCCGACCTCCACTTATTGGATCATCTGAGGATGCCATGAAAGATAATGCCATATCATGAATAGGTGTTGAATTAGACAATTGCTTTGATCTTTCCAAGTAGAAGGGTCCACTCCTATAGTGAAGAAATGCCATATCCTTATAAGAAAATATTTTACCAAAGACAGCGTTGCCCTCATGCCCTGAACTTCCTATGGTATAAAAGCACTCTCCCTTATTCTTAAGTTGGCGTGCATATATATCCATATGTCGGCTAGTGACCTGCGATTCAAAAATAGATATCAGGTCAGTTTTTAGGATATCATTTTGGGGTAAGGATATTTCTGTCTTTGCTTGGGGAAATTCACCCGCGACTATCCATCGAGTGAAATTCTGATCTATGACCTCAGCTCTATTGAATAAAGACATAGGTAGATTATTCAATTAAATCATGTTATTTCTTCAAGGATAATAACTTTTCCTTGAATTCTCGAAGTTCACGAACATTGCCAACCTCTATCTCCCCAGAATCCCATTTCAACATAAAATCGTCTTTTGAATCATGCCCTCCCTGCTTCTCATAAAGTGGAAAGAGTTCGTGATCTTCACGTGGCTTATTATTATGGAGAGAAGCTGTTATCTGATAGACGATATCTTCCAAGATGTCATCCACTACACGTTCTGGAAGATTTTGTTCAAGTAGACTCTGTTCGACCCTAGAGAATCTAAGGCCACTCACTACATAATCCTGATAGGCTTCCCAGGCAAAGGGCGCCACTTTCTTCACTGACTCTGCCATAGCATCGGAGAAGACTCGAATCTCGTATTGAGCATGACTATCTGAGCGTAGTCCTATGAAATGAAGAAGATTATGCAGATCATTTTTCCAATACCACTCTGTATATAGGTTTACTGGCAGGATGGCTCTGGCCAATTCTCGTGCAACACCCGCGTCATTCAATTCAGAATATATTTCAAAACTTCTGTTTGAGATCTCCTCAAAATAATCTCTAACTTTTGTCTTCAAAGACTCTGATACCTCTCCCAGTCTACCCTGTTTATTCAATGCACTCTGGAATTGAATATGCTCCGGATCTGGAAAATAAAACTCATCTCTTGCCTCTGAATACCTTAGAGAATATTCGTTTATGTTTGCTGTCCGATGCCTGACCCATTGGCGTGCCACGAATATTGGCATTTTACAATGAAACTTAAATTCAACCATCTCAAGTGGAGTAGTGTGTCTGTGACGCATAAGATATCGAATCAATCCTCTGTCCTGAGAGACCTTTGCAGTACCCTTACCATAACTAACTCGGGCAGCTTGCACGATCGCATCATCTCCTCCCATTGCATCTACCAATCGAACAAAACCTTTATCTAGACATTTTATTGCATCTTCAGGAATCTTTGACATAATTAAGCTCTATTTGATTTTTCTATAAACCATGACCCCGTCTCTAACCGGTAATAAAAGGGGTTCTAATCTATCATTGTTTTTTATGAGTTCAGCGGTTTCTCTTAAGGCTCTGGCATCGTCCTCTCTAGGGTCAAGAACGCCACCACTCCACAACATATTATCTAAGACGCCTATACCACCAAGTCTCAACAGTGAGAATCCGGTTTTATGATAATCAGGGTAATTGATCTTGTCAGCATCAATAAAAATAAGGTCAAATGTCTCAGGCTCAAATTTTTTCATCGACTTTATTGCTGGGCCTTCATGCACTTTGATCTTATGACCACTTTCCGATCGGTCAAACCACTGGGTCGCAGTGATAATATGTCTTTTCATTAATTCACAACAATCGATGGTCCCACTTTCAGGTAACGCCTCTGCCATTTTCAAGGCACTGTAGCCAGTGAACATTCCAATCTCAAGAATATTCTTAGCATTTGAAATTTTTATTAATAGTTGAAGTAAGCCACCGATCAATGCCCCTGATAGCATTTGGGGCATTTCCTCTGTCTGCCATGTCTTCAATGATAATTCTGAGAGTAACTCCGTATCACCAAGAGAGTACTTTCTACAATATTCATCAATCTCTTTTGGCGAGAATTCCATTATTGCCTTAGAATGGAATATGTTTTATCCACGGCATTAACATCGCCAGCGATCAGCCCTGGTGTTATTAGTGTATCATCCTCATTATACTTTCGTTGATCTCCATAAAGATCGATCAATTTTCCTCCAGCCTCATTTATTATGCAATTACCGGCACAAATATCCCATTCATTCTTTGGTCTAAGCGATGCAAAGATATCTGCTTCCCCAGCGGCAGTAAGCCCAAGTTTATATGCAACCGACCCAATGGCTCGCAGTTCAGAAAAGCTCTCTGAGTGAGGGCTCCATAGCCCTCTCTTTGTCTCAGAACGGCTATTAAGTATGACCATCTCACTTGTGTTTTCCTTTGAACTACACCGAATTGAACTATCATTTAGTGTCGCGCCCTTACCTCGTGATGCTGAGAATATCTCAGTTGTGACCGGATTATAAAGCACCCCAACAATTGGCACACCGTCTTCAACCAATGCTATGCTAACAACAAAGTGAGGCACGCCCTCAATGAATTCTTTTGTACCATCAAGAGGGTCCACAACCCATACCCTATCCTTTTTCAACCTTTCCTTTGAATCAACTGTCTCCTCAGATAGCCATCCATATTCTGGATAGGCCTCTGTCAATATCTCTTTTATGCGCGCATCCGAGGCATGGTCTGCGGTTGTGACCGGGTTATGATAGCCCTTATCCTTGATCTCATAATCTGCCTTATAATAATTAAGAATCAGGCTGCCTGCTTCAAGAGCAGCCTCTTTGGCTAATGATAATTCTGCGATCATGGGCAGCAAAGTTAAACTAAAATTTATTGAGTCCGAAGTTTGTTAAATGATATTATTGGATCAATTTATGATTATCTCATCTGAGAATATCCAGCAAGGGGCTCCAGCACCCGGATGATAGTCTGGACATTCATTTAGATTAAAACCCTTTACTCTAATATATCGAGATTCTAGTTCATCGAGACTTGTCTTATAACTGAATATCTTCTGATCAAAACTAAAATCATTGTTTGGACTATTCTCATAAATGAGTTCGTATTCATTTCCATCAATTGAATGTTCTATCTCAATATGCCTGGGCAAGAATATCCATGATACCTGACTTTGTAGAAATCTAACTTCCACAGAATTGATCTTTCTTATCTCACCAAGATCGATGGTAGCGATTAGATCTTCTGCCTCAAAACCTTGCCAGGAGGGATCTTGATAATTAATACTACCACCCATTCCATTGATCAGGGCAAAATCACTTTCTCCTGGATATTTTTCATTGGCCACATTTTTTAATACGATATCATTGCCCAGCGCATTATTTTGAAGTTTGACATAATCAGGTCTGTAGCCGCAGACAGTTGCATAAGACTCGCTCCCAACCTCGCCAGTCAATTTATCTCCTAGTTTTGAACGTGCAATATCGCCAAGCTGCTCTAGCTCCATTACAACATTGGGAAAAAGTCTTGCCACATCATTCTTCTCTCCAATATCGGTATTAAGGTCATAAAGTTCCAATCCTGATTCCCCTTTATTATATGGTCCAGGGTGAAGATTCTCTCCAGGTGCAACACCTTCATATGAACGATAAACATGTGGAAAGACCAACTTCCATTTTCCTTTTCGAACTGCTATCAATTTCTCACCATAGTAGTAGAAAAGGTCATCTCTTGGGTTGGCATTCCTATTGCCATTTAAAATAGGCATTAGGCTCACACCATCATTGGAATATCCAATTTTTTCATCTCCTACTATTTCTGCTATGGTTGGGAAAATATCTATTGTGGATGCAATATTTGAAGTGGACCTCTCTGAGGATATTGTCTCTGGCCAACGCATAATACAAGGCACTCTCGCACCCCCTTCCCACATTGTTCCCTTGCCCTCTCTCAGTGGACCGGCAGATCCACCCCACTTACCATAGTTTAACCATGGGCCATTATCACTCGCATAAATGACCAGGGTATTATCATCTATTGAGTTCGTCTTCAAGGCTTTCATTATTTCACCTACGGACCAATCAATTTCCATTATGACATCACCATACAATCCAAGTTCACTCTTTCCTCGAAATTCATTTGACGCTGCAATTGGCTGGTGAGGCATGGGATGAGGGACATATAAGAAAAAAGGATTATTTTTATTTCTGTTGATGAAATCAATCGATAACTCTGTTATCTTCTTTGTTATCTGCGCCTGATCTTCCAAGGTCTCGATCTTGCTCTTTGGTTGATTCCCCTCCCAAAATGACATTGGAGGATAATAACTAAGTCTATCTCCATCCAATGGGTTTCCATCGTAGTCCACTGGCCACATATCATTTGAACAAATGAGTCCTGAATATTCATCAAAACCATTTTGGAGTGGCAAATACTTTGATCTATGACCTAGATGCCATTTACCAAATACTGCATTGGTATACCCATGGCGTTTTAATAGCTTTGCGATTGTCTCAGTCTTTGGGTCAAGGCCATTGACCGCCCACGGACTAAGCGCACCCTGAATCCCAACTCGCTCTGCATAACTTCCTGTCATGAGAGATGCTCTGGAAGCACTACAGACCGCCTGAGAAACGTAGAAATCTGTGAACAAGAGACCCTCGTTTGCCATAGCATCAATATTTGGGGTTTCAAAACCTTCGGCGCCATAGCAACCGAGATCTCCATAACCTTGATCATCTGTGAAAATAATAATTATATTTGGAAGATCAGGTTCACTCTCGCACGCGCATAAAAGAAGAATGAACTGTAGAAAAATAGCTCTAAGAGCCACTTGATAGATATTCATCATTTAACTCCACCATCAACTTTCTTGAAAATTATCAGCTTTTCTCTACCTTTTCTTGGCTTGATAGAATGTTCTGGAAATTCTTCCCTCATAATTTCCCAGTTAGGATGGAAAATGGATTTGACCTCATCTATGTTGGTGCCATATGGTGGGCCTCCCTCATTTAGATCTTTGTCAAGTGGGAACCATAACCCTACAAGATGGCCACCAGATCTCAATATTCCTTGAGCCATCATTCTATAGTCCTCTCGATGACTCGGGTGTATTGCACAGAAACAGGTCTGTTCAATAACATAGTCAAATGAACTTTCATGGTCGGGCAACAAGGTAAAGATATCCTTCTCAAGAATATTCATTTTGATCTTTGCTTGATCGGCCATTTTTTTTAGAGAGAATATCGGAGACGGTGCAAAATCTACTGCTGTAACATTAAATCCTCTCTTCGCAAATGTGATCGCATCGTATCCACGGCCACAGCCAATGATACAAAGATCACCTTTGGGGAATTGATCAGCCAACTCAGAAAAGATAGGTGTGGGACCTTCGAGATCCCATCCTGCATCATCTGCTAAATAAATATCTTCCCAAAATTGGGGATCATCCTCATCATATAGGCTATTAGGATCACTTTTTTGTTTATAATGCATGTATTTCAATGTACTTGTTCACATTGAACTTAGATTT
>CALCSS010000124.1 GCA_937893835.1 uncultured Fidelibacterota bacterium | reverse complement strand
TGTAAAAGAAAGGCTCCCACCTGCTTTGCATAAATGCACATAGTCTTTCCATGCCTTTTCACTATCCTGTTGATCCTTGATCCAAAATTGAAAGGCACATGTTTGAGCGAGTGTGTAATCAATATAATAGAATGGCATTTGATATATATGCAATTGCCCCTGCCAAATCCCTCCTGTTTTAGGAAACTCCAAGTCATCATAATCTCTGTTGGGCATATAACTGGATTCTAGATCTAGCCATTTTTGATTTCTTTCTTTTGGTGTCGCACTGGGATTCTCATAGACCCAATGTTGAAAATGATCTACACATGCACCATATGGAAGAAATGACAGACTACCAGCGATATGCTTATACTTAAATCTATCAGTCTCCTCTTTAAAGAATTTCTCCATCCAAGGCCATGTGAAAAACTCCATGCTCATGGAATGGATCTCCGCGGCCTCCATCGTGGGCCATAGGTAACCAAGCAACGGTTGTTTTCTACTGGAATAACATTGAAAGGCGTGACCTGCTTCGTGTGTGAGCACTGTAATATCATGATCTGTTCCATTGAAATTGGAGAAGATATAGGGTCGATCGTATTTAGGGAATGAGGTACAAAACCCACCCGGTCGCTTGCCATCTCGGTTCACAAGATCCATTAATTCTTCCTCCACCATCATATCAAAAAATTCACCAGTTTCTTTGGAGAGTTCATGATACATAACTTGCGCTTCTTTGACTAAATGATCAGGTGTACCCTTTGGCTTAGGATCACCTTCCTTAAAGTTGATCCCATCATAGAAGTAGAGATGGTCCAAGCCTAGAATCTCTTTTTTCGTATCTATCAACTTATTGACAACTGGCACTACATGATTAACTATCTGTTTTCGAAAATTAGATACCTCATTTGGTCCATAGTCTGATCTGCCCATCCTCATATACCCTAGTTCGATGAAATTCTCGTATCCAAGCGTTACTGCTATCTTGTGTCGTAGCTTGACCAATTTATCATAGATATCATCAAGGGCATCTGAATTCTGACCAAACCATTTGAATCTTGCCTCATATGAGCTTTTCCGCACGTCACGATCCATATCGCTGTGGAACGGCCCTAACCCTGCTAGGTTATATTCCTTGCCATCGAATTCTATCTTTGCACCAGCAGTGAGTTTTGTATATTCATTTCTAAGGTCCGTTTCCTCTTTGAGCATGCCCTTGATCTTAGGGTCGAACGTCTTTAATGATGTCTCAATGTCCTTGAGAAATTTATCTCCCCATTTTTCAGAGAGCTCGCTCTTGAACTGTGACTGATCTACAACCTTATCGAACGAGTCACCAATTTCCATCATGTCAGGACCAATGGAGTCGTAATAATCCTTTTCAGCCTTTGCCTTGTCATCATTTATGTCCCTACTGAAATTCAGACTTGCTATAGAGGCATAAGATTGATATTCACTTGCCGACTCGTTTGCATCCATGATCGCATTGACCTGATCTTCTGCCGAATCAGAATTGGAGAACCTATTGACCAATTCTGCCATGGCCTCCCTACTTTTTTCAACATCTATACGTTCATAGTGTAACTCACTATATTTCATATTTCCCTCTATGGTTTGATACTTGGTTTAAAATACATGATCAACATCCTTGACCTATTCAATCCCCAATCGCTCTCTCTTCCTCTCTTCCCTTCCAGAAGGGTCTGGCTGGGGTATGGCTCTGAGCAATTCCTTTGTATAGTCATCCCTAGGATCATCAAATATATCGTCCGTGTTGTTGATCTCAACTAATTCACCATTATACATGACACCTATACGATCAGAGATATGTTTTACAACCGAAAGATCATGTGCAATGAAAATAATGGATAGATTGAATTCTTCTTGCAGATCCATCATCAGATTGATGATCTGTGCCTGAATGGACACGTCCAATGCTGAGACCGGCTCATCCGCTATGATTATCTCTGGTTCAGTTGCCAATGAACGAGCGATTCCTATTCGTTGACGTTGCCCACCAGAGAACTCATGCGGATATCTCGTTGATTGTTCAGATGAAAGGCCAACTTTGTTCAACAGCCAATCCACCTTCTCATTTTTTTCTACATTTGTGAGATTGGTATTTATGTCTAGGGGCTCCTTTATGATATCCTTAACTAACATTCTAGGATTTAGTGAAGAATAGGGATCCTGAAAGATCATTTGAATATGTTTTCTGTATGGTTTACTTAGTGTTCGAGTCAGTCTACTTATCTCAACCTCTTTATCATCTAATAGAAGACTAATATCACCCGAAATCGTCACATCAGGAGCGGTTAACCTCAGGACATTGATTATGGCATTTCCCAATGTAGATTTGCCAGAACCAGACTCACCAACTATGCCAAGTGTCTCTCCCTTGTTCAGATCGAAACTAACTTTTTTCACGGCATGTACAGAATCTATCTGTTTTTGCAAAATTCCGCCAAAGATGGGAAAATCAACGATAAGGTCTCGTACCTTGAGAATGGGTTTTTTATTATTCATGATCTTAATATGTCTAGGTTGATCCTAGCAAAATGCGCCTCTTCAATCTCTACTAGCTCAGGCTCGACCTTGGTCCCACCACATGCACATTCTTCTGGTTCAAATCGTGAACATAGTTTGCACCCATTTCCGAGTTCAAGGATGGATGGCACCATTCCCTTTAAGGACTTAAGACGTTTTGATCTTTTGTCCATTTTTGGTATTGATTCCATCAATGCCTTTGTATAAGGATGTAGTGGGTTTCTGAACAATTCATCTATTGTTGCAATTTCCTGAATGACACCCCCGTACATGACGATCACCCTGTCACAGGTCTCGGCTATGACAGCCAGGTCATGTGTGATCAATAAGATAGCCGCATCCTTTCGTGTATCTTTGAGATCCATCATCAGGTCTAATATTTGTGCTTGGATTGTCACATCAAGGGCCGTGGTTGGCTCATCAGCTATGAGCAATGATGGATTGCACTGAAGCGCCATTGCGATCATGATCCTCTGCCTCATACCACCGGAGAATTGATGCGGATAATCATTGATCCTTCTCTCTGGTTCTGGGATGCCAACTGCGTGCAACATCTCAACACTTTTAATAGTTGCCTCATCATTGTTCAGTCCCTCATGATGAATCAATACCTCATTCATTTGCGTTGCGATCCTTAAGACTGGATTGAGTGATGTCATTGGCTCCTGAAAGATCATTGCGATGTGCTTTCCCCTATATTCTCGCATCTCTTCATAGCTTAGTTTTAAAAGGTCTGTCCCATTATAAAGTACCTCACCATCCACGATCTCTCCAGGAGGATTAGGAATAAGACGATTGATCGATAGTGATGTAACTGATTTTCCGGACCCAGATTCACCGACTATGCCTAATACCTCACCCTTATGAATGTCAAATGAGACATTATTCACCGCCTTGACAGTCCCTGCCTCAGTGTGAAAGAATGTCTTGAGATTCTTGATCTCAAATAATTTGTTATCACTCATCGCAGTCTTGAATACACCTTTGGATCGAATGCCTCTCGGACGCCTTCTCCTATAAATACAATACAAAGTAGAGTGAGGAATTGCGCAGAAACTGGTGCAAATACCATCCACCATTTTCTAATGTTCTGAAGACCCACATCTAGCATCTGCCCCCATGATGGTGTTGGTGGCGCAAGGCCAAACCCTAAATAATCAAGCCCCACCAATGCTGTTATGCCAGCAACTACAGAGAATGGGAAATAAGTAATTATGGGAACTAAGGCATTTGGTAAGATATGTTTGAACATCACCTTGAACTCAGACTGACCCATACTTAACGCAGCCGCCACATAGGCCCTGGCCTTCTCTCTATAAAATTCTGCTCTCATCAGATAGGTCATACTTATCCAATTCACAAGCGTATAGATACTGACAAGAAGAATGAATGATGGTTTTAGAATAGAGGATAAGATAATGATCACAAACAGCATCGGTAGGCTAGACCATATTTCTATGAGACGTTGGAATAGAAGATCGAACAATCCACCGAAATATCCCATCGTACCACCAATGAGCACACCAATCACGTAATTGATCACCGTCAACAACAGCGCAAATGAAATGGAGATATTGAATGCATAGCAAAGCCTTGCAAAGACATCTCTTCCGGTATTATCTGTACCCAACCAGTGTGTCCCTGAAGGTGGCTCATACATTTTATTACCCTCAAAAGTAATATCCTCATAAGGCGAGTATGGATACGGAGGCATCCATACCCAACTGTTTAACTCATTTTGGTCATTAAACTCACTCTTTAGTTTTCTATATCGAGTCTCTCCGGGGACATTCTGTCCAAATTCATTACCAGGGATATAGCCTGTCAATACTGGAAAATAGTATTGGCCGTGATATTTTACGACCAATGCGCGATTGTTGATCAAAAATGGTAGGAAAAATGATATACCATAAAGGCAGGTAAGAATGATCAATGAATAATATCCACGCTTTAGCGTTTTAAATTTTCGCCATCTCCTTTGGAGTATGGATTCATTGAATTCAACAGATCTATCTAATTGATCCATTATTTGAACCTTATCCTTGGGTCGACCAAG
>CALCSS010000123.1 GCA_937893835.1 uncultured Fidelibacterota bacterium | reverse complement strand
ATAAAACGAGACCACAGTTCATTGTCATTGTTTTCAGCCTTGCCACCTAACATGAGATTTCCTATGATAATCCTACCACCTAAAGAAAACATCATATCACCTTTAACATAGTCTAGAGTTCCTGTCATGAAACCGTTATGATCGACCCATTCTACTCGTTGACCAAAGTTTTCTTCAACAGGAAGTGTAAAATTCCCTCCAGAACAGAAACCGATCGTATATCCAAAGCCAGACCTTGCATATAATTGCCCAAGAAGTAAGATTATAATAATGAGGTTAGTTTTCATATCATATATAAGTGAAATTTAACAACCTACTTTAAAAGGGTCATCTTTTTTGTTTTCACTTCATTTCCTACCTGAATGGTATAGATATAAGATCCGGCAGATACGGGCCTTCCCTGACCATCCGTCCCATTCCAATCCATTGTATGATATCCTAAAATTTGATTGCCGCGAAATAATGTACGGACCAGCCGCCCTCTCATGTCATAAATAGATAACTTGACCATCTCGCTGTTGACCAATGCATAGGAAATTGAGGTGACTGGATTGAAGGGATTGGGATAATTATCACTCAAGATAAAATTATCAGCTATACTCTTTTTATTCTCATTATCAATGATCGATGAATGTGTACTGGTATGAATTGTGATATCAACTATTACATGTTCACTCTGGTCATCAAGGTCAAAGACATCCAATTGAATTGTTCCTTCACCATGTCCATTTGTCCATATCGATAGTCCACACGCTGTAGAGTCGCTTGGGTCTAGATCAAATTCTATACTATCAATCGAGGTATTGTAGCAGGTCATCCCCACACAAATGGAGGACGTCCAATCTTCCGGGAGGTCATTGGCAACTCTGACAATGGCCAAACTGATCACGTCACTGGATAGATTATGGATCACACCATCAAATGAGCCCATTGAGTCTGGTGAGACCTCAATATCCGTGTTGTCATAGACAAATTGAAAAGTAGGGTCCATGGCATTGCCATCAGACAGAACAAAAGAAATGAAAAAAAACAATAATAAAAAATGCGAATAACGACTCGTATTCATCGATCTATAGAATAAACGATCGTTGGATATAATGGGGTCGCTTGGTCTTGAATAGTGATGATTCTAATCGATGAATATGCCTGTCGCCTCGCCTAATTGCCACTCAGCATCCTCTAAGTTTACCCTCTGTCCATTTCGATAGTAACAAGGAAAAATTGGAGAGTTATAATAGAGAGGATCATTGTAATCCATTATGACTGTGGTATTATCTGCGCTCTTGTCCTCACACCCATTTGCCAATATGATGACTAGAAAAAGAAGGACGGATCTTCGTATGATCTTCATTCACTCACTGGAAGTAGTTTTTTATGCTCTACGAGAATGAATCTAGCTGTATCCGTGCCTACATTCTTCATCTGATGCTTGACAATCTTATCCCCATGTCCAACAAAACCATCAGGTGCTTCCATCTCTCTTACGGTTCCGTCAGGAAGTGTATTTTGCAGTTTACCCCCCTTGATGCCATAGTAGGTTAAGACACCATGCTCATGCATTAGATCGCTCTGACCAGGGGCAAAGGTGACCTCCAGAACTTTTACGTCATCATTCTCAAGTAGGACCTTATACACCTCAGGAGACACCTCTTCAGGCAGAATGAGTTCCTGCTTTTTCTCTGCAGATGATTCTGATCTTTTTCGCTCAATAAGAAGAATCTTGATCTGGTCATCGCCAATGTTTGTGATCCGATGTCTTTGTGATTCAGAATTATGTCCGGTAAATCCTGTGGGCACTTGTCTCTCATTGACCGTACCATCTGGCATGGTGACCCTTGCCTTTCCACCTTGTAAAACATGAAAGGTCATTGGATCATGGTCGTGCATCTTGTCTCCCTGACCTGCATCAAAGGTAACCTCTAGAACCTTTACGTCCTCATTATCCAGTAGAACTTTATAGATCTCTGGAGACACAACTTCAGGGTGGAGAAATGTTTCTTTTGAACCCGAACAGGAAATGACGATTAAAAGAACCATGGAAATGAGAATATTTTTCATGAATATACCTTTATGGCTATTATGTTAAGAAATTGTTGAACACAAACATGCCAATTTAATCACAAACAAGAAACCCAATGCCTAGAGAATCACCTAGATAGTAAAGAAATAAAAAATATCGGCATTACATTTTGGACAAGACCAATTCTCATGTTTCATTTCTACCCTCTCTATTGATTAAAAACAAAATTTATGCACGTATGATATTTTTCAACAAAGCAGAATTTTACACTTCATCACAATCATCATGGATGTCCGACTTTATTGGCTTTAGATGGACATGCTCCTTGGGAATATAGAAACTTGCCAAAATCTCAATAAAGATAAATACAAGGGCTATGGATGCAGTGACATAGGCACCCTCAGTCACCGCTGAAAATACCTCGATGAAATGACCAATCCCATGTAGCCTCAGTCCCCACCTTAATATCTCAAGAAAATGGTTTTTTATCATATTATTGTTATTAAATAGAGTAGTTGATAGAAAATATACTTACCACCTGACAAACAAAAAAAACACTATAGTGAGGGTCTGAACATTAATTCTAGAAGGATAGCAGAGAGAAGATGGCTCATAGAACCAACTCAATACAATGGAGAGTGACTCTCCCCTCTGCTATTTTTTCTTGGGATACCATTATAAATGTAATCATGAGGCAAAAGTTCCAATATGATCGACTATCCTTTTAATTCATGCATAATGCTCTAGAAACGAAAAAAGCCGCTCCACCAGGCGGCTTTGTGTTTCCTATTTTCCTAGGCTCATCCAGCACATAAGTACCTAGCCACCGTGTTCTTGATTTATCTGGAATCGGTTGGCGTGTCTCAACTGAGAGACACTCTCGATGATGACCAAATATACTATTATTATAGCAAACAACAAACCCTATGCATGTGGGGCTTGATATTTGGATCTAGGGTGTGTTAGTTATCATACTCCCAAAATACATCACCATTGTGAACCTCTGGAGGCGAGGTCATAAGAGGCATCAGGTCGACCATCACCTCTTGGAATCTAGGCTCAACGGCCTTTAGCTGTTCCTCGGTCTCATACACAGACACGGCGATTGTGGCGGTGTCACTTACACTGACCATCCTTACAGAACTCAGTCCCTCAAATGAATTCAAGGACTCTCTCTTCTCATTCAAGATCTCGGTGAGTTCATCTCTTTTATCAGCTTCATGATAAATTTTTGTTATTCTATAATGCATGATGATTCCTTTGTTTTTAATGAGTTATTGGTATGTGATCGAATCTAATGAACATATCGCTGGAGCAGGGTCCGTTGTATGTTATTCAGTATGATCATTCATTGAAGACCTTAGCATTGTAATCATTCTTTTTCCATATGAACAATGTATACAATCTCAAAACACTACTAAATATTACCATCAACAAAATTATTGGAGAAAGGTCAAAAATAAAGATCTTTGTTGTATATTGATATAACAGGCACAGCGTCATCCCCAATGCAATTCCGAACATCATTGTTATAAAGTGTGAAAGTTGTGCTAATAATTTTAGTGACATATCTGGCCTATATTATTTATGATCGATCTATATCAAAATGGTGATTTGATGATTTTATCTTATCTAAGTAAGATCATTTTCCCTGTTAGTATTTGGTCTCCAGTCTGTAGTACATATATATACATTCCTGCTGATACCGATACCCCTTGGTCATTGCTTGAGTCCCACTCTATTGTATGCCTTCCAGTGGATTGATAACCATTAAATAAGGTTCTTATCTTATTGCCCATAATATTAAATATTACGATACTTACATGATCTTTATTTGCAATTGAATATAATATTTTCGTTGACGGATTAAATGGATTTGGATGATTGGTCATTAAATATCCATCTGGTACATTATATTTTTCATCTATGAACACATTGGCAGTATCCGCATCATCCATATACCCTATACCGCAAAGTATGCTGTCAGGAGCGCTGTGATGGCAATGGTCGTAGAATTCACAGATGCCTGGTGACAAGAGACTATCTGCGTAGGTCATGGAATCATAATAGCTCCAAGCCGGAGCCGACATCCAACACGCATCGCAAACATCATTACCGATGCTCTGGTCTGCCTCTTCAGGCCAGTCTAGTGTATCCCCAGGTGCAAAACAGAATCTCCCAACCAATTCTTGGCAATCCTCTGACCCTATGTTGCCATCCTCATCCTGACAATCATCTCCATACCAGATGGAACCCTGAACCGTTCCAGGACAATCATCATGCCCATATATGTCCCAATAGGCATAGTTACCACTGGCATAGACCGCCGTTGGACTTAGGCAAGGCCATGAGGCAGTGACAGTGAATTTGTTGGCTGTCATCTCTTCATGCTCCCACGGGAAGTAGATCCTATATCTAGACCCTTCGGTACTTTCCCCGTCGCCACTCGTATCGATCGCTATTGAATATATATTCTCAGGGTGGCAGGGATTGACCGACCCATTATCACAAACATAGATACATGAATCAACGTAATCAGGACAGGTTCGCATATTAATTATATCATCTGATATGAGCCGATCGATATCTCCTGAAATGGATGTGGTTGTCTGCCCAAGGCCAAGGCACATGAAAAGGAAAGATGAAATAAACCTACCCATATTTAAATCTAGCACCATATCATAAACAAAATAACTGCGTAAACAGGATGACTATTCACCTTTGAAATAGCCGTATAAGGAAAAGGATAAATTGAGAATGATCATTACCCAGAGTGGTGCCGGTGGATCGATTGCGGTTATGGATGAGAAATGATTGAACAATGCACCAAACAATATGCAGAACATCATGGCCACCTGACCAAGTAGAACAAATTTTGCATAATGTGTATCACGAATACGACTTGAAATAATGAGCAATGATCCAAGACCTATATTCATTGAGGCGACCACGGTCAATGGTGTTTTGAATATTGAGACACTTTCAGGCGAAAGAGAAAAGAACGTTGCTGCCACATCATTTGAAATTAATATGATACTAAATAGTAGGAGGCCAGCTAGGGTATGCAGCGTCCCTATTATCTTTAATATCAATACCCTTTTCATGGCCAAACTAATCGGCTACAAAACCTTCCCATTTGCGCATGTAATCAATAAACACATCACTCAATTGGGCTTCGCTAAGTTGAGCTACGGTGAAAGGTGGTCGATCTGGATCATAATCTGCATTCGAAAGGTGATTCGCCCAGTCAGGGTGTGCTATACCGACTCTTCCTACTCCAATGAGGTCTGCTCCCTGTCTCATCAGGTTCTGAGCATCTACGCTAGACCAAACGCCTCCAGTGCTTATGATTGGAGGAAGATCATCGCAACTTTGTACAAACCATTCTGTCAAGGTCTTGGGATCATCTGGGTAGTCTCTTGAATGACCAAAGGAATCCCAGCACGAGAGATGTATATAATCCACTCCCTCATCTCTAAGGTCTCCTGCTAGTAGAATGGAGTCATCTAGGCCAATGCCGATCTTGTTTATCTCAGGCGATATACGAACACCAACAATGAACGAATCAGGAACATTATTTTTGATGGCTTGAAATATCTTTATCAGGAATCGTTCTCTATTTTTCCGATCACCACCCCACTGATCCTTTCTCATATTGGTCTTTGTTCCCAAAAATTGTGAGATCAGATATCCATGTGCCCCATGCAGTTCAATTCCATCAAAACCTGCTTGGACACAACGGACGGCGGCAGAGGTGAAATCATCTATTATTCGATCTATGTCTTCTTCAGATGCAGGACGGGCAAAGCCACTTTCTGACACCTCAGATCTGACCTTGCTTGCTGACAGCGGTGTATTGCCTGTTAGTTTCTGCGGTGAATGCATTCCACCATGGAATAATTGAGCTAGGATGAGACTATCATAACTGTGTACAGAATCTGCCAATACATTGAGCCTCTCAATATGAATATCATCAAATACTCCAAGTTCCCCTTCCCACGCCTGACCATCTTTGGACACGTGAGCAGCCCCGGTGGTGATGATACCAAAGCCTCCCTTTGCACGTCGTGTCAGCCAATTTATCTCATTGTCAGAGAGGATTCCATCATTGGAGCTCTGCTTATTGGTCAATGCTGCCAATACAGCTCGATTGGTCACACTTTTTCCGGAACGATTGAATTTATATGTTTCAAATGGATTGGACATTTTAATGGACATCGTATATGAATAACACTGTCTCTAGATACGAGATCTCAATGAGGCCTTTATTTTTGAGTTCCCTATAAAATATCTAGATGATGCTCTGTTATCTTCCTTATTTGATCTTTCTGCATCACTGATCATAGCTGAGGCGAGGATGTCTACTTTTATTCCTACTCCTGTCCTCTCAGTGATCCCGTCATACCATGCTCTTTTTCCCATGAGTCTGATCAGCATGCCAGGTCTAAAGATGGTCACCATTTTAAAACTGAAATCTGAGAGAATGGTCTGCTCTTTTTGCCCAATGGTCTTTCTATACAATAACGGATGCAACCAATCTTGTGACCATGCCTCATGGTTTGCACCATTGGCAGATATGAGAGAGGCATGTGGGATTTGAGCATTGGAGGCCATCCTGGCAGACTCTTTGGAGATACCTAGTTCAATATCAACGAATTTCTTCGCTCCTCCCGCCTTTTGTCTTGTAGTCCCAATGCAATTGAAGAAAACATCGTTATTCTCCCAAAATTCCTGGGTTGATGACAGATCATTCATTGAACCAACGACAACATCTACTACTCTATCATCTTTAATTCCATCTAACACTGGCCTTCTTCCGATGGATGTGACCGATTGGCAATTCTCATTCTCAACCAACTGCCTTATCAATTGTCTCCCTGTTGCACCTGTGCCACCAATGACGATTGCCTTGAACATTATGCGATCTGACACTCATCAACCAAATGAATGCTAAAGATCATTTGCTCATTTTCTTTAAATGTTCTAGCCCATGCTCATCAAAATATATTTTTGAAAAATCATCAACCAGGCCTAGCCCATGGGCCACACTGGTTTCACTGATGCCCTGTTTACATTTCATTGCAGACACTAGGATCTGATGAAGGAATTTCAATTGATCGAGGTAAAGTTTGTTTGTCTCTTTGATCCGTTGGGTCAAGAAATAATCAGAGACGACCTTTTGTATGTTTGACGCATGTTCATCCTTAGTATCTATCCAGCGATTGATCTGATTCAGTGAATGGGCGTCAGTATTTTTTGAAAGGTGGTCGATCTTGGTGATGGCCTTATCAATCGTACTGAAATCCTCTTTTATGATCATGATCCTCAGTGCATCATCATAGATACCGCAAGGTACTTGACAATGGGGAAAGACAATTTCTGCCTTACATAGAAAGATCATTAGGATAAGGTATTTTTTCATGATTTATCTCGAGATATTAGAGACAAAATTTAAAGGGTATCACCTAACAATAAAACATCAAGAATATTTGATCAAGTGACCACGCTGACCACAATTGCGCCAATGATCGCCAACGATACTCCAATTGATTTTCTGATGGTAAAGGGCTCATTTAAAAATACTCTCGCCATTATAACAATAAAAATGGTAGATAGTTGATTGTAGATAGCAGCTCTGCCAGCCAGTGTATACTTATACCCCGCCAGCCAAAAAATAACGGATAGATAGGTTCCTAAAAATGACCCAAGTAATACATAGCGATTGCTGAGTCCTTCTTTGAATATTATCAAGACTGAGCTAAAACTGCTTCTTATGACGCAGATGACGACCGTTGTCAAAAGGCCAATGGCAAATCTATAAAGGGCGATGAAAACAACTGAACTATTTGCCATGATAGGTCTCACGATCAACACAGAATAGGCCGTTAGAATGTGTGCCAACATCCCGAAAGCTACTCCCAAATACATGTCCCTAGTTGTTATGGTCTTGGGCATCTTGTATACTGAGATAATAATTCCGCCAATGACCAATATTCCACCAAGATATGACTGTATCTTGACAGACTCATTGAACAAGATAAATGCAATGATGAATATGGAGGGTGTATAGATGGTTGATACCACAGCTGACAATCCTGAGCCCAATCTTCTTAATGATTCGAGAAATAATAGATCTGCTATCAGAATACCAAGGACTCCACTTAAGGCTAAGGTCAGCAGGTCATTAATTGTCAATTCTGGGAT
>CALCSS010000122.1 GCA_937893835.1 uncultured Fidelibacterota bacterium | reverse complement strand
AAATGGTGGACCCGTCGGGATTTGAACCCGAGGCCTCCTGCTTGCAAAGCAGGCGATCTTCCAGGCTGATCTACGGGCCCGTGATTAAGGAATCAAAGAAAGGGGATGATAAGGACAACGGACAAATTATCTTTTTCCAGTCTGGACATTCCAGAGCCGAGCGTACTGCGAATTATTGCCCAATAATTCATCATGACTTCCCAATTCAACTACTTTTCCTTCATCCAGGACCATAATCGAGTCACTATGTCTTATCGTTGATAAACGATGTGCGATTACAATCGTTGTTCGATCCTTGGATATGACTGCCAAAGATTTCTGTAATGCCTCTTCGGTCTCATTATCAACCGAAGATGTTGCTTCATCAAGTACCAATATTGGTGCATCTTTCAGAACTGCTCTAGCAATAGACAGTCTTTGTCTCTGGCCACCAGATAACTTGTGACCTCCTTCTCCTATCTGGGTCTCATAACCATCTGGCAATGACATAACAAAATCATGTGCCTCAGCAATTCGGGCCGCCTCTAATATTTCGTCTTCTGTCGCTCCCTTTTTACCATATGAAATATTCTGCATTACTGTTCCAGGGAACAGAGTTATCGTCTGGGTGACCAGAGAAATCGCAGAACGAAGGCTCTTCACTCTCAGATCCTTGATATCATCTCCATCCAGTGAAATTTGACCTGATGAAGGATCATGGAATCTCAGTAACAATCGAATGACGGTTGTCTTACCACTCCCAGTAGGTCCAACAATAGCCTGTGTGGTACCTGGTTTGATGTCCAAACTAAAACCAGAGACCACCTGTTCACGTTCAGGATAGGCAAAATCAACATCCTGAAAATTGATTCCACCCTTTACCTTTGTTGTATCCAGTTCCTTCTCACCTTCAACAACCTTTATCTCAGTCTCAAGAAGATCAAGGACTCTGACAGTGGATACCATTGCTCTCTGGTAGAGATCGAATGTCTCACCAAGTCTTGTCAGGGGCCAAAGTAATCTCTGCATCATGAAGATCATAACGCTGTATGAGGCTATTGCCATGCCTC
>CALCSS010000121.1 GCA_937893835.1 uncultured Fidelibacterota bacterium | reverse complement strand
GCGAAAGGTCCCTGCCCCTGAGCGTGGTCAAATAGTCAGGCAACTAGGAAATGCTCTTAGAGATTACAAAGACCCATTAGGGAGCCTTGTAGCACTTGAGATGGGCAAGTTAAAGGCAGAAGGAGATGGTGAAGTTCAAGAGATGATCGACATAGCAGACTTTGCTGTAGGTCAATCAAGGATGCTATATGGGAAGACAATGCATTCTGAACGTAAAGATCATAGGATGTATGAACAATGGCATCCACTGGGAATAACGGGTGTCATAAGTGCATTTAACTTTCCTGTTGCTGTCTGGAGCTGGAATGCCTTCATCGCCGCCATATGTGGGAACACAACCCTTTGGAAGCCTTCATCATCAACACCTCTCTGTGCCGTGGCAGTACAAAACATCTGTAATGAGGTCGTCTCAGCGAATGGAGTGCCAAATATCTTTAGTCTTACCATAGGGAGTGGCTCTAAGATCGGAGAGACGTTGATCAATGATTCCAATATTCCATTGGTCTCCTTCACTGGTTCCACCAACATGGGTAGACATGTGAGCAAGACCGTATCAGAAAGATTTGGAAAGACAATCCTTGAGCTAGGTGGTAATAATTGCATTATTGTGGATGAGACTGCAGATATGGACCTGGTTGTGCCAGCGATCGTATTTGGTGCAGTTGGTACAGCAGGACAGAGATGCACGAGCACTAGGCGTGTCATGGTTCAAGAATCTATATATGAGGATCTTAAAGAACGTCTCGTCAGTGCCTACAAACAGGTCAATATCGGAGACCCGCTTGAGGATCACACGTTAATGGGTCCATTGGTCAATGAAAAAGCTGTAAGCGACTATTCGAACGCGATCGAAAGAGCAAATAGCTCAGGCGGAGAGGTACTGTATGGAGGAAGCGCAATAGATGGACCCGGTAATTTTGTCACACCTACAATAATAAAAGCTGAAAACCATTGGGATATTGTTCAGGAAGAGACCTTTGCACCAATCCTATATTTGATAAGCTATAAGGACCTAGATGATGCGATCAAAATGCACAATGATGTACCTCAGGGTCTATCTTCATCCATATTTACCCTGAATATTAGAAATGCTGAGAAATTTCTATCTTCTGTGGGTTCGGACTGTGGTATAGCGAACATCAATATTGGAACATCTGGTGCAGAAATCGGCGGTGCCTTTGGCGGAGAGAAGGAAACAGGTGGAGGTAGAGAGTCGGGTTCTGACAGTTGGAAACAATATATGAGAAGACAGACAAACACGATTAATTGGAGCAAGGAACTACCTCTTGCGCAAGGGATCGAGTTTAACCTAGATAAATAATTAACCTATAAAGGAATTGAGTATAACAATGTCAGTAAATTTCAAAGATACACGTACAACAATTGGCAAGCATATGCTTGCTGATGGAATGTCACCCATCATAGACTTAGAAAGGAGCCATGGTTCATGGTTGGTTGATGGCAATACGGGCAAGGAATATCTAGACCTATTTTCAATGTACGCCTCAATGTCAATTGGCTATAATCATCCATATGTGCTAGACAACCTCGACCGATTGACAAAGGCATCTGTGAACAAACCTGCAAATTCAGATATTTATTCCCCTGAAATGGCAGAATTTGTCGATACTGTGGGTAGGGTCGCCCAGCCAGCATACATGCCATATGCGTTTTATATTGAGGGTGGTGGATTGGCTGTTGAGAATGCATTGAAAACGGCATTTGATTGGAAGGCCAGAAAGAATATGGCTGCTGGAAAACCTGTTGGAGAAAACAAGGTCATTCATCTGAAGGATTGTTTTCACGGTAGAACTGGATACACGATGTCATTGACAGATTCACCAGACATTAGGAAGGTTCAATACTTTCCTAAGTTCAACTGGCCTAGGATATCAAATCCATCTATCTCTTTTCCGATCAATGATAATAATCTTGATAAGGTTAAAAACATTGAAGAGTGTTCTATCAATGAGATAAAAGACATTTTGACTGTGTCAGGCGATGATATTGCGTGTTTGATACTGGAACCAATACAAGGCGAAGGTGGAGACAATCATTTTAGAAAGGAATATGTTCAAAAATTAAAGGAGCTATCTCTAGAGAATGATTTTTTATTAATATTTGATGAGGTCCAAACCGGGATCGGCATAACGGGAAAGATGTGGGCGCATGAGTATTTTGACATTACACCAGATGTGATGAGCTTTGGAAAAAAGACACAGTGTTGCGGTATTTTTGCTGGAGAAAGACTGGAAGAGGTTGAAGGGCATGTCTTTAAAGAGTCAAGCAGGATCAACTCCACTTTTGGAGGCAATCTGGTGGACATGGTCAGATTTACCATATATCTGGAGCTCATAGAAAAAGAAAACCTTGTAGAAATGGCATCGGAGAGTGGTGAGTATCTACTCTCCTCACTATTGTCCTTTCAGAATGAGAATGACGATATCGTGACCAATGCGAGAGGCAAGGGATTATTCTGTGCCTACGACCTTCCTTCGGGTGAACATAGAGATAGATTCATAACCAATATGCAATCGGAAGGAGCGATCATTTTAGGATGTGGACAAAGGTCCATTCGATTTAGACCACATTTGAATATTACAAAGAATGAGATCGATAAGGCTTTGGCGATGATGAGGACTTCCTTGTCCAACCTTTAGTGTTGAAAGAAGAAAAAGGAATACTATATCTGGTATCTACCCCTATTGGTAATCTGGGAGATATGACCCATAGGGGAATAGAGATATTAAATTCAGTTCCTCTTGTGGCTGCTGAAGATACGAGACAATCAAGGAAACTCTTTTCTCATTATAGCATCACCACTCCACTCATCAGCTATTTTGAGCATAATCGATTCTCTAGGATACCCAGGTTGATGGAGCATTTAAATCATGGAAAGGATCTAGCATTAATTACAGATGCCGGAACACCGGGTATATCTGACCCAGCATATAGAATTGTTCGAGAGGCAATTGAACATTCAATCAATGTTGTATCCATACCTGGCCCAAGTGCCATGCTGGCGGCACTGGTTGCGTCAGGCCTGCCAACCGATCGTTTTATCTTTGAGGGATTCTTACCACCAAAAAAGGGACGCAAGAAGCGGATAGAGAAGGTCAAGGGTGCAGAGGCCACGATCATCTATTACGAGTCCCCACATAGACTCGCGAGATCGTTGAGGCAATTTTATGAGATACTTGGTGATAGGCCTGCTGCCGTTGCACGCGAACTGACCAAAATACATGAGGAAATAAAAAGAGGAACTCTTTCCGAATTATTTGCGTATTATGATCAGAACAAACCAAAGGGTGAATGCGTGATCTTAATTGGAAAGAACGATGAAAATGTCTACTTCTAATAGGGGAATATTCATATCAATTGAGGGAATTGATGGATGTGGAAAAAGTACCCAAGTAAAATTGCTTATGGATCGATTGGAAAAGAGCAATATCAACTCTACTCTAGTAAGAGAGCCAGGAGGTACAAATATCTCTGAGGATATTCGTAGTATCCTATTAAATAATCGAAATAGTATGCTATCATCGAGATCAGAGGCTCTATTGATGACAGCAAGTAGAGCGCAGTTGACAAAAGAAAGGATCATTCCTGCTCTCGAGAATGGAATTTGCGTCATTGCAGATAGGTACAAGGACTCGACCCTGGCATATCAAGGTGGAGGAAGAGGATTGGACATGGACTATTTAATTGGTCTGAACGATTTTGCGACTTACGATATCGATCCAGACCTTACATTTTTTCTAGATATTGATCCAGATTTGGCCTTTTCTAGGTCGAATCATAATGACGCCGATAGAATTGAAAGTGCTGGAGTTCAGCTGCAGAAAAGTGTGAGAGATGGATATAGGGAGATAGCCAAACGATTTCCGGATAGATTTA
>CALCSS010000120.1 GCA_937893835.1 uncultured Fidelibacterota bacterium | reverse complement strand
ATCATCCTCATCCATTCGACCAGTGAATCTTACTCGTATGTCATCTCCAGCATACTCAGATATGTCTAGTTGCGCATTACCATTGAAAGGTGCTCCTGGGGGATATTCTTCCCAGTCTTGAGTACCAGGTCTTGCGAAATCACCGTAATCATAGAAATATTGTTCCCAGGCGAACTCAAGACCATTCATCGGTGTCATACTGGTCTGATCATCTGCATTGTCAAGAAACACCACGTCACCGTCACCGTCTGTTACTGTTATGTCATCGATTCTAAATCCCGTCAATGAATTATCATCAGGGGTTGAATATGCAGGATCTGATCCAAATGCGAACTGGATCAAGACATCTTCTCCCTCATATGCACTGAGGTCAAAATTAACCTCATGCCAACTGGCCTGTCCTCCCCAGCCTGCGGCCACTTGCTCTAAAGATCCACCACAGTCATATTCCTCATCATTATATATCCAACCATATCCATAATAAAAATCATATGGGTCGTCCCCATTGAGTATGTTCCAAGTGGCGCCGCCATCGATAGAGATACGTACATTGGCCGCGTCCCAGCCATCCGCACATGTACCTCCGACCGTTGCACCGGCATACTCCTCAATACCCCACTTCATCATAGCTGATAGATTACCATCAGCTGGAACTGTGATGGCTGGCGATTGCAATACCTGGACCCATGCATCCAAGTACCCGCCAACTCCAGGATCTCCACACCACCAGTTCTGACCATCATAAGAATCAGAGGAGGATTGGTTGAAATGAACTGGAACGTCACTTACATTGGCAATGTCAACCCAGTAATAATCATCAAGGTAATTGTCGCCGTCTCCATCATAATCAGGTAGGTCCACCCATAATGCAAAATTAAATTTTAAGATCTCATTCTCCGAGGTGAGATCTGGTACACTGACTGTAGGTGAAAGAAGGCTAGATATCATACCATAGTTATCATCATCCATATGAAAACTATGTGTTGGACTGTAGCTTGTTTCTTCCGTTAACTCCCAGCCATCTTCTACCGTCCATTCAGAAAGGTCACCCTCAAAATCTTCGATCCATACGGTGGAAGTATCGTCACGCATCGAACGAGAAGTATTGGTGTCATCACTCTCATTGACATTCCCATTCAAAGAAACAATACGATGATCTTGCATTCCTGATGTTTGAATCTTATAGGTTATATCTTTCGCAAGAATAAAATTGATCAGAAAAATAATCATTAGGTATGATCTCATTGGTGTCTCCAAATTATTTATTTAGTATTAAAACGATAAAGTGGGGTCTTGCGCTTACAAGGCCCCACTTAAATAATCAATACTATAAGAAAATTAATGCTTATTTCATCAAGACAAGTTTGCGGGTCTTACTGATCCCGTTAGCAGTCATACTGTAGAAATAAACACCACTGGCAAGTTCTGAACCATCAAAGGTGAACTGATGTGAACCAGCGGGGTGGTATTCATTGACCAATGTCTTGACCTTGGCACCACGAATATCAAACAGGTCCAAGACCACATCTCCTGCGCGATCGAGATCGTACTTGATCTGGGTAACAGGATTGAATGGATTTGGATAATTCTGCTGTAGGGTGAATTTTGTAGGCCCAAGTTGTTCAACATCATTGCCAACTGTTCCTTCTCCGACAGCATCATTGCTATAGATTCCCACATATACCCTGTTCATAAAGTCCTCATAGCCTGTTGATGGCGGATAGGTCTCTGTATAGAAATCAGGCATCTGAAAGAATATTGATACTTCATCATCCGTACCAGTAGATGCAAGATGGATTCCTATCTCAAGGTGCTTGTCTGGGTATATTCCCCCAGGAGTACTAGTGACATTCTCTAGATCGGTCCATGATCCACCAAGGTCGGTTGATTTCATCATATAGATATCAACATCCTGCGGATAATAGAACATTGTGTCCTCGCTCCAGGTAAAGGCAGAACCCTCATAACCTGCGTACCACATCACCTGACTGTCTTCTTCCTCACTCAGTGTGATCTGTGGATAGAAATAATACATTGGAGGGTATGCGTCTGAATTGATATGCGGGATGTCAGAGGTTCCCCAATCAGCATAGTAGGTCTCTGAGAGATCGTTTAAAAGACTTGCTCTCCAGTTATTAGGTTGGTCAACAGGGTCTGGATTATAGAAGTAATAGTGACCAGCACTGCCGAATCGACTCTCTGTATATAGCGTATCTGCAAGGCCGTCTCCGTCATTGTCCTCGCATCCACCAACTGAGTCAGGACATACCATGGGAACAGCAACGACCGTAAAGTGCAGTCCTCCATCATTATCAGTTCTAACATCAAAGTCATAGTAGAAGAACCACCCGGGAGTAAGGAAACAGGGACCATCAACATTAGAATAGAAAATGGAGTCTCCGCAGGCCACTTCAATCGTGTCACCAGTTGCTTCATCAACACTATCGCAGACAGCATCAGGATACCACAGTTGCTCAGGATAATCATCAGGACTCTCTGACCATAGAGTATAGAGTGAATCGGACAATCTTATAATTGTCTCATCATTGATATAGTGATATCCACTATTCTGATAACCTTCGTCTGATGTCCATGAATCACCAAAGTCCTCTGTCTTCTTGAACCAAAAGGTATGGAGCTTTGGCTCTTCCGTATCGCTCTCATATGTGTAACTGATCTGCCCCATATAGCCAACACCATCTGGATTGATGTGGTAGTCAGGTCTTGAGGTATAGTTACCATAATCATACCACAGTGGTGTCATCCCACCATCCACGGTCTGTCCATCACTAGCAATGATGAATGGATCATTCATGATAAAATATCCGTTTGCATGAAAATTACTACGGATCCAATAATAATTTGCTGGAGTGTCTGACCAACCATTATATATTGTGTACAATACAGGGCTTCCTCCGCCACCGTTGACCCAACTATTACCATTCCACAGGTCCATGGGGTCACAAGGCGTAGTGCCACATCCATTGTTGATGTGGAAGGGATTTACCCAAGTTGAGAACTCACCAACTCCCTGGGAGTCGTAGGTATACAATGGATAGCCACCGTAGGTTCCTCCGCCATGATCTGAATTGGTATACTCATTCCATATTGCGGTTGGATTTCCTCCTGGTGCAAAACCTGCGCTTGGATATCTTCCCTGAGCTGTTCCAGTTGCAGTTGGAAGATCTGGCTCTTCCTCGCCAGTTGGATAGCGTGTATTCAAGGTCTGTTCAGTGAACCATTCCTCACCATCCTCAGACTGAGAGGCGCCAATGTAACCGGCTGTAACATTCAAGCCCTGGAACTGACGATAAACGGCAACGTAGCCCTCATCCATGGCATGCGCAAGTGGGTTTGGGGTTGGGTTATAGGGACCATATCCATTGAGAGAAGAGTCAATCAGGACAGCAGACCATTCGCTATCTCTATTTGAATGTTGAACCGCAGGCCCAAACCTATGATCAGCGCCAAAGGTATTCAAATAGACAGGCTCTTGCACTCTTGGTAGTTTTTTAGGTAATTCTCTCACCACTTTTTTATTGGTCATCTTGACCCGGCCAAATACAGGCACGGCAACCAATAACGCTAAAACAATCATAACTGATCTTTTCATAGATATTCTCTCCACGTTAATTAATAATAAAAAGTTTTATAGTGGTATGTAGGGCAAATAAGATACCTTTCTTCACCTATGTCAGGCAAGGGCTGAGATAAAATTAAAATTTAAGTCCAATGGCGATCTGATTGGTGTAGCTGAGGATGTCATAGTCCACAAACGCATAATCCACGGTCAGGGCCATTCTGCCCAGACGAATGTTTGCCCCTGCTCCCAAGCTCAATCCCGCGGTATCATGATTCAGGTGCGTGCCCATTCTTACAAACGCAAGATCCTGCCATCCATACTCAAGGCCCATGCTTCCATAGACCGTATAATCATTTGGCTTGACCCCATCCACACTCACGAGCAATGTGTGCTTTTCATTTTTCAGGAATGGACTATCAGGGCCCATGACCTTATTCTCTATCCCAAGTCTAAATGTCAGAGGCAATGGGAACTCGTCCGTGATCCTCTGTAAGCTACCATCCACATCAATGGTGTCAGCGACCTGGACACTCAAATCCTCTCCCGTATACTGTACCTCAGGTCCAAAATTCGTAATGCTCATTCCAAGGACCGTGCCGTAGATACCGGTCTGAAAGTTAGACCCAATGTCATATGATATCGTCTGCATCTGGGTCTCTGCGATCCTGTCTCGCACATAATTGAGCGAACCTCCAACCTTCAATCGATCCGTGAGACTCCGGGCGAATGTTGCCCTTGCAGCCAAGGACATGACCTTGAAATCCTCACCCGTACCATCTGGGAACAGCTCAGTGGTGACCTCCATGGGGCCACTGTCCAAGTAGAAAAGATGGAGTCCCGCAAAATTGGAAGGCCCAATGCGTGTGCCATAGGTCAGCACGCCGTGGGTGATCCCCGCCAGATAACTGACCTGAGAAAAATAGGCCTCACTCTTCTCAATATAGGCGATGCTTGATGGGTTGTAGGGTATGCCTGACACTCCTCTGCCAGAAGCAACAAAGGAGCCCCCCATGCCAATGGCACGGGCAGAGGTCTCCAACTTTAAAAATCCACCTGCCGATGTAGCAACCTTGGTCACAACATCAGGGATGTCTCGGTATTGACCCAATAGGAATATGGGAAGCAAAAGAAGAATCGGTAATCGCTTGATCATCGTATCACCGCAAATTTACCGATGT
>CALCSS010000119.1 GCA_937893835.1 uncultured Fidelibacterota bacterium | reverse complement strand
TTGGGGCCCATGTACATTGGAATGGACATATTCCAGAAATAATCAATGTCACATCCTTCGAAAGAGGTCCAACCATTGGAGCTAACAGTGATCTGATCATATTCAACCCCGTGGTACTTAAATAGAAAGGGCAGTGCAATATCCACATGATCATCATCGCCCAGCTGATAATGAGTTGCACCACTTCCTCCAAAGTTTGGATCCAACTCTACCCAATCAAATATCGGTCTCTGCTCAAAACCTTCATCTGTATCGTCATAGGCCCAATAACCATAATTATTGGGAGCGACAGGAAAGTTCTCATTTGTGGGAGTTAAATGCAGTGGAACCTCTTGGGAAAATATCGAGTTCCCATTTACAATGAATTCAACTAAGAATGTAATATCACTACCATATGATACATCTCCAAGCGTAATGTCAAAGTTTGTACCATGGTTTGATGACTCAAATGCCGCAAAGTTAGAAAACTGGTCTGATGATCCATCAAGGACCACATCTACACCATCTGACAGTGCTGAAATTTGAAGCCATACTCCAACATAATCACCAGATGAAAAATTGGTAATTAATAGTTCTGGTTGGAATCCGGTACCGGGTGCCGGTTGGTTAATGAATTCAACTCCAAATACAGGCATTTCCATATCAATGGCAAAATCACATATTATCTCCATATCAGTATTATAAGATAGATTTCCAATAACAGAAGTACTTACGTCAGTATCATAGACTGTGATCTCAATATCCTCAATTGTTGTGGCCTCGCCTTCATCAAGAGATGGAACTTCTATATCAATGGACGAGGGCAACACATTATCAGAGAAAGTTATCATAGCTCCTGAGGCATTGAGGGTATTGTTTGAAGTATTTTCCAATGTGATATCAAAAGTGAATGTGGATCCAAGCGTTGGGCGACCAACATCAACGCCAGTGTCAATAATGATATCTGTGAGTTGTATGCTTTGTTCATCATCTTGGACAGGTAGAATCTCATGCCCTTGCATATAACCACCTTTATTTGAATAAATATCAACTGCGCTCAACTCATCCAGATCTAATGTTGCAATAAAATCGCCAGACTCATCTGTGATACCCTTTGCCAATAATTGTCCATCTCCCATAATACTTATGACAGCATTGTCTATATCCATTTCCGTATTGGTATCTTTGATCGATAATTGAATGAGGCCATCGCGGGTACTTAGTTCACTCACTTCTATCATAAATTGCTTAGGCCTGTCCAGATAGACCTGTAGAGATGGATCCCCAAGAATATTATAGACATTTGCATAAAACTCTTGTGCCTCACCAGGGCCATTCTGCGCTGGGAACTCTTTGGTGAGCCCATACTGCCCGGCCTGCATCGCTGGTCCTAATTCAACCACGCCATGGTTAAGCATGGCATCATACATATAGGCATTGATCACATTATTGTACTTTGTACTTGTATGAAGATCAGACGGACCAATGAATGCGACACCACCCTTTGGTACAGTTGGTGTCCCGCCTCTCAATACAGCCTCTGAAAGACATGGATCGACATTATTTGCAAAATCATTTGAATTACAGACATAACTCATGAAAACAGGAGTGAGCCATCCATTGTTCAAATCATTCACGTCGTCCACATGAAATTCAGGATAGTGCCAGCCATTTGCATCTCCCCATCCACGATAATTCACAATCCCTACACCGTTATCAATGACCGGTATGATGTACGATGCACCTTGCTGTGTAGGTGGATAGAATACAGTGTCTATCTGGTCATAACCATGATCCAGCAATTCCTCCATGAGCCAATAGGACGTCCATTTGGGAGTGATGGGTATTGGATAGGAACTGGAATAGTTGCCAGCAACGACAAGTCCCCTATCCAACCAGTTCTCATCAAAGGCTAGGGGATCTCTAGCATATTGGATAGTTTTTGACATGATCACGATAAGATCTGATAGTGAGTCAATCGATAGTCTTCCTATAAAAACATCTGGTACTACATCATCTCCAACTAAATGTCCATACTGCTGATCAGTAACGTCATTATCAGGACCATAGTAGAATGATGGACATGATGCAAAGCCATCGACATCACCTATTAATAGTACATATTCTAACATCGGATTCGACATAAGATGATCATCAATAGCGTCTTTAATATCTGCTGCAGATTCTCCTGTTTCAGATAGTGTCAATACAAATACATCAAAACCTTGAGAATGTTTGAATGCAACAAAATCATCAAGGTATCCGGCAACTCCATCTGGAGA
>CALCSS010000118.1 GCA_937893835.1 uncultured Fidelibacterota bacterium | reverse complement strand
CTCATCCAAGAATAGACCGGTTCCTTGGTTGAGATAGAGGGTATTCGTCTCTCCGCTGTAGTTTGTGACAAAAATATCCAGCCAACCATTGCGGTCGATATCACCCACATCAACTCCCATTCCTGCCTCGGCCAGACCAGTACCATTATATCCTGTACCGGTCACCAAGGCACTCTCCGTGAATCGTCCCCTACCATTATTGATGAAGAGAAGATTCATGTCCTTGTCATTGGCTACATAGACATCCATATCACCATCATTGTCCATATCGCCTGGTATCACGCCCATTCCTCGAAGACTATATCTCCCTATTCCAGATCGATTTGAACGGTCAATGAATGCACCTTGGTTGTTATAGTAAAATTTATCTGCGACCCCAAGGAAGAGATCTGGATCACAATAGGACCTGGCAAGTAACTCACCACGCATCGGGTACTGCATTGGGCTGGTACACTCAGGGTTATCCTCGATCGAGTAGTCTACATAGTTGGTGACATATAGGTCTAGCCAGCCATCATTATCACTATCAAAGAATGCGGCGCTCATGCCCATGTCTGGGTTGTCTATACCCACATCATCCGTGATGTCTGAGAAAGTACCATCGCCGTTGTTTCTGTAAAAGACATCGCCTCCAAAGTTTGTGACATATAGGTCTATTGCACCATCATTGTCATAGTCCCCACATGCGCATCCCATTGAATATCCCTTATCTCCAACGCCAGCCTCGAGTGTGACATCTGTCCATGTGAGTCCATCATTTCTATAGAGCTTGTTCTCCAGTTGAATTTTCTTATTCCAACCAGGCAAAGATGATCCTTGGGGGAAATATGCGTCTAGATCACCATCATTGTCATAATCAAACATACAAATACCAGACCCCATGGATTCAACATAGTAGTATTCACCTGAGCCACCGTGATCATGCTTGAAATTGAGTGATCTTTGTTTGGCGTGGTCCTTGAATCTTATGCCCTGTCCCAATAAAAGAGACATTAGAACCGTAAGCATCAATGAGATATACATAATAAAATCTTTTTTCACTGATTATCAATACTCCTCTTTACCATCAACAGACCCATCCTCATTGTAGTATGTCCATGTCCCAGACTGATCTCCATTGGCAAAGTTGCCTATCTCCTTCATCTGGCCATTGTCATACCATTCAATACGCTGACCATGTGGTCTTCCATTAATAAAGGTCATGGTCGATCTCTTCTGCCCATTTGGATGCCAGAGCAAGTGTTTACCTATGGGCAACTGGTTCTTGTAATATCCATGGGCCTTCTTTATCCCATCTTCATACCACTGTGTCCATGAACCATCAGCGGTCCCGTGCTCCTTTTTCTGTCCACTCTCATACCAATCAATTCTATCTCCAACTATCTGCCCCTTGGAAAAGAAAGCCTCTGATCTCTTATGACCGTTTGAATACCAAAATGTATGCTTCCCCTCCTCCATATTCTGAGCATATTTGCCCTCAGCACTTAGACTGCCAGACGGGTACCATTTTAACCATTGACCATCATTTTCACCGTTATTGAAATTACCCTCTTGCTTCTTTTTCCCATCTTCATACCACTCCGTGCGAGGACCATGCGCCTTACCATTCTTAAAGGATCCTCTTAGTTTTATTTTATTATTCTGATACCACTGTTCCCAGATACCCTCAGCCTGACCATTTAAATAGATCTCCTTACTTCTCATTTTTCCATTTTCATACCATTCAAACCATGTGCCATCTTTTTTACCATTTAATAGTTCACCACTCATCCTTTCTCTCTTATCACTAAAACTTGAGAGCACCTTTCCTGTATGGGGTTTGTCTAGATCTATATTATAGTATATCCCATTCTTTAATACCAGATCAGTCTCAATATCTACAGGGCTGTCTGAGCAACTTACCAACAGGATGATGAGGTAGATGATGGCCCTAGGCACCATCTGCCTATATCCAGACATCATTATCCTGAGTCAGTTCACTGATCGACCCTCCGGTGTTCACCACTCCCCTAGGCTCTACCAACATGATCTTACACTCGTCTTCGGCATAAGGCCTGTGATCGGTACCTTTTGGAACCACATACATTTCACCTTCCTTCAGTTCAATCATCTTCTCACGAAGCTCTATTTTCATCTTCCCCTCAATCACAATAAAGACCTCATCCGTCTCATCATGCTTATGCCAGACGAACTCTCCTTTTATTCTTGCAAGCTTGAACTGATAGTCGTTCAATTCCGCGATCACCTTTGGGCTCCAATGCTCAGAGAACTTCAGAAATTTTTCTTTGATATTTATTTTTTTAGATCTCATTCTAGCCTTGCTTATCTATGGACTCTTTGTCTACGGGATCTCGATAAGGTTGAAATGGAATTAAAAGTAGATTCATGATGCTGGAGTGTTCACTGGGTTCCATATGAGTATCGATCCCATAGATGAGGTCATCGATCTTATCCATATACCTCACAGTTCCAAACATATGGTCCCAAATGGAAAATATATTCCCATAGTTACTATCTGTGTAGGGCCGTACATAGTGGTGGTGGATCTTATGGAAATGTGGGGTCACAAGGACATAGGACAATAATCTATCTAGTTTTATAGGCATTTTTATATTTGCATGAGAAAAATGAGCAAAGAATACAGAAATGGTCTGATACATCATTACAAGGCCAAAGGATGCACCCGTTATCAATATCGCCAACACAGTAAAACCCAGCCTCAATATATTCTCTCCGGGATGGTGCCTTAGGCCAGTGGTCACATCAACGTATGGATCTGTATGGTGAATGAGATGAAATTTCCACATCCATTTGACCGAGTGTTCGATCCAATGGATCAGCCATGCTCCGACAAGGTCCATAAGCACTAGCCCGGCCAGCACATAGAACCAAAGCGGTAATTCAATGATATTGAGCATGCCTGATCGATGGGCCTCATTATATTCAACTGCAGCCATAATGCCTATCGCTCCTATAAGATTGATGACAAGCGTTATCAACGTGAATGTCATGTTGATGATACCATGGCTAAATTTTTTATATCTCATACGAAAAAGTGGTAACCCTGACTCTAGGGTAAGAAAGAACACTAGACCACCTACGAGCAATGAGGTTCTCAACTCAGTCGATATATTTGCAAAAAATTGAATTAATTCATTCATTTCGTTATACTGAAGAGTAAATCAGGTTTGTATAAACTACAAAGAAAAAAGGTCAAATCAATAATTGTCGTTTGTCTATGACCCGACAGGTCAAGGGCCATCAAATAATAAAATAAAAAAGAGTGACCGTACTATTGATCAATTAGAATGAATATTCAAGGTTTGCCCTGGCGATGATGGTATTCTTACTCACGCCTGCTGTTTGTTTAGACCTAAACTCGCCTTGGGCATTAAGGCCAAGGTCCTCCATGATCTTCCAGCGCAGACCACCTTTGACCCCAAACCAAGACATGTCAACCATTCCCGAACCATTTGCATAGTTCAATCCACCATTTGCCAAGATCCTATTATCAAATAAAGGGTACTCTGCGCCAATATTTGCAGTGAGAAAATCCTGGGTTCCTCTTGCGCCAGGGCCCGTGCTTAGCTCACTTGAGTTTGTTGTCACATTTATTGATGTTTGAAGAGGTGACTGATAACGGGTTATGA
>CALCSS010000117.1 GCA_937893835.1 uncultured Fidelibacterota bacterium | reverse complement strand
TCCCTCTCTTGCATAAAAAAAATGGAAATTTATGGGATCTCCAAACATTGATATCCTAATTCTAACAGTGTCTCCTTGGATAATGATCCCGTTATCATTTTCTGCTTCGTATATGATCGGTACATTTCCATTGAAAACGACCTGATCATCCAAGGATGAAGCCCTATCTGAAAAGAACAGCAACATCCCCTGTTTGACATGATCGAATTCAAAATCATATCCATAACTATTTATAAAGTCATCCATTGAAAATCCATAGTCCAATACCCGATACTGGTCCTCCTCAGCGCTAGTATATAAAAAATCGACCATCTGGTTTAGATTTAACTCCAGACCACTAATATCCAATAACTGGTCTGAGTAGAACTGTAGAAAATGAGAGAAGAGATTCCTATATCGATCCTGAGAGAAGATATGTTCGACCAAAGGTCTACCGTCGTCATCCATGACTGCATAATCATATGGATCGATCGTGCTCCAGTCAATGTCAAACCAGTCAATGCTCAATGTGTTGTCATAGTCAAATGGGAGCCAGTGAATCAGATCATCGGATGGATCATGATAAAGGTAATAGTTGTTTCTTAAAAAACGGTGGTCATCCCACCCACCAACGATGATATTCATCGCAAAATATTGTAAGACCTCTTTGACATCTAGAACCAGATCAAGAGAATCTGGTGATTGATCAATTATTCTTATGAGGCGTGCTAGCTTTCCATAATCATATTCATCCTCATTTGTTTTGAGCTCATACGGTCTATGATCATCAAAGTATGGATGATAATCCTCAGGCTGATCTCCTCTATACGTGAGATCTGCAGGCCACAGGCACTTCCATAGATTCCCATTGTCGTTCTCATAATTCCTTGATAAAAAACTGTCATCTATGTGCTCCACAGAAACATATAGACCATAGTAACTCCCATTTATGTAGATCTCTGCATGTGCTGCTCTGCTGCTGGACATGCCAATCCGCTGAAACATGTCCCAACATAGTTTTGATCGGATGATCGATGGGTCATTGTGCTCACCATTCAGATTCAATTTTTCCAAACCATAAAAATCACGCCCTGACATGAAATGGTTAAAGTCTATCTTAAAGGATTTCTTTGCTGAGACACGTGATGTATTGCCCCTCAATCTAAAACCTATGGAATCAATTGTATCATCAATATGGGCATTTTGAAAATGGATCGATGCAGGATGTAGAGAGTCACTTTCAACATTTTCCCAATGGTACATCCATTCCAGATCATCCTCATCCAACGTAATATTGATCACTGCGATCTCTGAATCATCATAAACCTTCCAAGATTCATCAGCATATACAATACCTATAAAAAATAATATTCTATATATCATTGAGAAAACAAATGACCTCTTTTGGTCAAATAACGTTTATTTAACCAAAAGCAGTTTAGTATTTGAGGTTTTCTTTCCCGATCTAAATGAGACAATATAGACGCCAGAGGACAGGAGGATCCCACGTTCGGACCTTGAATCCCAAGAAAGATCATATTGCCCTTGATCGAAGAGACCATCCTTCAACGTCTTTACCAACTTGCCATTTATATCATAGATGTCCAACCGACCATAGGTTGCATTGGCCAGATTCAAATGGATCTGAACCCTCGCGTTGAATGGATTGGGAAAGGCCTCTATGATCTCATACTTACCAGGTGACAAGTCCTTCTCTTGGATATTTAGGTCCCACTGTTGATTTGAGTAGATGACCGCTGTCTTTCCTGCTATGGAGTATTCACCATAGTTTCCATCATCGGTAGCTAGATAATCGCCTGGACTCATTGCATCATACCATGTCCCCGCTGATAAAAAAGGAATATCGGTAACAGTTCTATCGTACTCTGAAAAATTTGCGATAACCACGACCTGGTCATTATTGTTGCCTTCCGTCTCATCCTTATAGCCATAGACGATCACTCTCTCCGCCTCATACTTCCATAGATCATAGAATGTCCCTCTATGAAATGCAGGATTTTTCTTACGGAACTTGGCAAGTCTTGTATAATGTTCAAGATGGGATTGACCTGAATCGGTCCCCAACTGCGACCAGTCAATGGGACGATACTGTAA
>CALCSS010000116.1 GCA_937893835.1 uncultured Fidelibacterota bacterium | reverse complement strand
CTAACCCTTCACTCTCAAACAGTGGTAAGAATTCATTTTCCATCTTTTCCCTTGCAAACATATTATACTCAGGTTGTTCCATTGATGGCGGGGTAAGGTTGAGTTCACGCGCGATCTTATATGCCTCCTGTATGTCTGATACAGACCATTCAGAGGTACCCCAATAACAGATCTTCCCTTGAAGTACAAGTGTGTGCATCGCTCTCACGGTCTCTTCGATGGGTGTATCAGGGTCTGGACGATGACAAAAGTATAGATCCAGATAGTCAAGATGGAGTCTCTTCAAGGCACTGTCACATGCGTCAATGATATGTTTATGACTCAAGCCTTGCTGGGTTGGCTTCTTGCCACCCCAGAATACCTTACTGGAGACAATGAATGAATCCCGGCTCCATCCAAGTCTCTTTATGGCGTCTCCCATGATCATCTCGGAGCGACCTGAGGCATAGGCCTCTGCATTGTCAAAGAAATTGATACCATTATCATAGGCAACCTTCATCATATCGGTCGCTTGCTGAAGCTTCAATTGAAACGAAAATGTGACCCAGGATCCATAAGATAGTTCACTGACCTTCAGTCCTGTTTTTCCTAGTCTTCTATAATTCATTCATTCTCCCATATGATAAGTATGTCTATAAAGAAATCATTGTATCTCATTGTTGCCCTAAAAATCATCGGGACAATAATAATAAGAAATAGGAAGTGGAATTTAAAATGCTCTAATAAAAAAACTAAAAATTAACGCTTAATTGAATGGAGTCTTGTCGCCTTTCAATGACCCATCTACATTATACTCTTGAATCGTCTTGGAAAAAAAATCTCGATACTCCTTTACGGTACCATTATCGTAGTAGGTTATCTCATAAAGATTTCTACCTTTGTTATCAAAGTTCCACTCCTCGATGACCACACCATTCATTCCGTAACGAGACCATGTGCCTATCTTGGTTCCTTTCTTATACGCACCCTCTTCCTCTTTCTTACCGTCCACGTACCATCTTGCCCATGGACCATCCAGTTTACCATACGTCTTATTGATCTCCATGAATCCATTTCCATCCTTTAGTACTAGGTATTCCTTGATCCGTTTACCATCACTATAGTAGATCTCTTTTACCTTCTTTCCCTTGGAGTTCCATTCAACATAGTCCCCGGCACGTTTACCATCATCATATACACAAGTGAAGTTCTTTTTATTGGACCTATACCAACCATTCCATTTACCACTGCGCTTACCATTCTCATACAACCCTTCCTCTGCCTTGTTACCATTTGCATACCATCGTGTCCATTGGCCATCTAGCACTCCATTTCTCTTGTGATACTCAGTAGTTCCACTCTCATCACGCTGTATGTGATATTCGGCCAAGATCATACCATTGTCATATTCAATATTCTTTGTCAATCGACCTTTATGATCTAATTCAGTGTAAAGCGCGTGCGGTTTTCCATCCACATACTTGCCTTGATATTTCTTTTCACCATTTGCATGCCAGCCAGTCCAGAGTCCACCCTTCTTATCATATTTATAGACCCCTTCCTCACTTTTCTTTCCGTTTGCATACCACTTTATCCAAGAACCTGATAGTTGCCCATTCCTGCGATTGATCTCCACATAACCCTCACCATCATATTCGACCAGGTACTCTGAGATTGGTTTGCCCATATCATATTCTATGTCCTTGGTAAGGCGACCTTCTCTGTTCCACTCAGTATAAAGACCATGTTGTAGACTGTTTTGATAGTGCATCACATATTTTTTCTGACCATTGTCATACCACGCAGACCATGGACTTTGTTTCTCACCCTCTTCATATCTACCTGATTCCTTCCTTGTGCCATCAGGGTGCCACGTCGTCCATTCACCACTCCATGGAAAATCATCCTTGTACATGATCTTGGCACTTTCGTTGCCGGTCATAGAGAAATAAGTACTGAGGCCCTCTCTCTCACCATCCTTGAAATGCACTTCCTCCTTGAGTAATCCACTCTCATCCCAAAAGAGCCATTTCCCGTCTTTGATCAAGTTACCATAATCATCGAAGCCTCTTACGACACCATCAGCCAGCTTGTGCCCAGACGGATGATAGGTCGTATACTGACCCCATGGAATACCCTTATCATAGTACTTCTTTGCCGATAGAAGACCGTCATTGTCCCAATAGGTCCAAGGGCCATCTAGTCTACCTCCTCTCACGCTACCGTGAGCCTGAGTATATGCAGTGGAGAGTCCATCGATGGGTCCAGTTACAAGGAAGACACCGTCCAAGTGCTTATAGAGGCCGATATTTCTGAATGTCTTATAGTCGATCTTCTTTCCTAGGCGCTTTTTACCATCCCTATCCCAGAATGACCAGTTACCCTTCTCCGTACCATTCTTACTGTAATAGCCTTCCTCTATCTTGCGTCCATCATTATCCCAATAGGTCCATAGTCCACTTATTCCTTCTTGAGGAATTGTGTCTATTAGTTTGGTGGATCCATGCCCTTTTCCATTCATATAACTTCCGGCACATAGTATCTTTCCACTATCATAAAAGAATTTCCAGCGTCCATACATTAGTCCGAACCTATAGGTCCCATTGACCTTCTTTGAACCATTTGGCCACCACTCATAATATTTCCCCCATGCTAGACCATCTATGTAATTGGCCTGTTGGATGATGGTACCTGATTCCTTTGAGATCTCAAAGGCGACTCCAGTGAAAGGGACATTGGACTCCTTATAGAACCATAGCCGATCCTTGAAGACAAGATCTGAGACAGGGACCTTCATCCCCGCAGTCAAGATACTGACAGACAGTAGTACTAATAGTATGAATTTCTTGAACATGGTTGAATCTAGTTAGGATGCTGCAATTGTCAAACTTAACAAATAAGTAAACTATTGAGTGGGAATGCCAGCTAATTCGTCCTTTAAGACTGAGATGATCTCCTTGTCCTTGAATGGCTGTGAGCCAATGAATGCATCATTGTCCATTCCCGTCAAGGCATATGCCTCTTTCAAGTTCTCAGATGCTTGACCCGCATCGCCTTTCTTCTTATGGGATAGTGCGATATAAAAAAGATAATTCTTCTTCACCTTGACCTTTTTAAAGGTCTGTAGTGCCTCTTCAGGATTATCCAACCAATATTGGCAAATTGCCTCTGGCCCAAATAGAAGATCATGTGAGAATGGATCGAGTCGTTTTGCGCGCTCAAGCTCAGAAAGAGCCTTTTCAAACTCACCAAAATAAATAAGCATTATGGCATATCTTGAGATGATGAATACATCACTCGGACACAACTCCCTGGCTTTTTCAAAATGGTATTTTGCCATATCATGGTCTCTTTCAAACCATAGTTTAAGCGCTCCTATTATCCGATGTACCTCTGGCTCTGATGGATCTAATTCCAGTGCCAGTCGAGCAGACTCTATTGCACTTTCAAATAATTTAGGGTCTGGGTCATCTTCCCAATCTGCCAAGTTACTCAGGGTGCATGCTCTCCAGGCATGGGCACGGGCATATGAAGGCTCCGCCTCAATTGCCTTCTCAAAGAGTTCTACTGCACGCTCTGTATTTTCCTTAATGACATTGCCTTTCTTTGCATACTCGAGTCCCTGAAGTACCAGGTCATAAGAGTCCATGTTCTCGGGTCTTTTAGTTTTAATATTATTTAGGGAATCAGCCTCAACACGACCAACGATGGTCGAGACGATCTCCTCAGCGATCTTGTCTTGTACATCAAAGACCTCATCAACCAATAGATCAAAATTATTGGACCAAATTGATTTCTCATTATCTGTTGATACCAGGTTTGAATTGATACGCATTCTAGGTCCAAGTTTTCTTACACTTCCATGTATGACATATCTTACACCTAATTCTTTTCCGATCTCTTTATATGTCTTTGATTTTTCTCGGTATGCAAAACTTGCGTGGCTGGATATAACTACTAATTTATTGTATCTAGAAAGCATAGATAGAAGGTCCTCAGAGAAACCCTCACAAAAATACTCCTGCTCCTCATCATTGCTCAGGTTCTTAAAGAACATGACCGCGACCGAGCCTGGCTCAGCCTCTTTGACCACTGTCTCAATGATCTCAGAATCCTGATTGAATCGTGGTGTACCCTTGTTATCAAGAACATGGAAGGCCTTGATCGGGAATTCTATATTTTTTAGATCTAGTTCACCCGCATCCTCAAAGGAGGCCATTATCTTGCGATTGATC
>CALCSS010000115.1 GCA_937893835.1 uncultured Fidelibacterota bacterium | reverse complement strand
GAACTGACTGACGGTCCCTGTGCCATGCTCGTCATTGGTGTCAACGGGTCCGGCAAGACCACGTCCGCGGCAAAACTGGCCAACCTATATAAGCAGATGGGGCTGAGTGTCACCCTGGTCGCTGCAGACACCTATAGGGTAGCCGCCATAGACCAGTTGAAGGTCTGGAGCGAGAGGGTCGGCTGTCGTTTGATCTGCAATGAGGAGACCTCTGAGCCCGTCTCCGTCATCTTTGACGGTCTGGAATCAGCACGGGCACACAAGAGCGACCTCGTCATCATCGACACCGCGGGCCGGCTACACACGAGCAAGGGCCTGATGCAGGAGCTTGACAAGATGTACAAGGTGATCGAGACGCGATTCTCCGACTTCAGGGTCTGCTCATTGATCACGCTTGACGCGACGATGGGTCAGAACTCTCTCGCTCAGGCAAAAGAATTTCAAAGCGATCGCAGGATCGATGGTGCCGTGCTCACCAAGCTCGATGGCACCGCAAAGGGCGGGATCATATTCCCACTTTATGATGGTCTGGACATCCCCGTCAGGTTCGTGGGTGTGGGTGAAAAACTGTCAGACCTGGAGGTCTTTGACCGGGAAAAATATATAGACGGCCTACTGGGCCTGAGCGAATAGCATCGTGGGGGACAAGGATAAAAAGACATTGAACCTGGTCAGTCTCGGGTGTGCGAAGAACCTGGTGGACTCGGAGATCCTGCTGGGCGGGCTGAACAAGACCAACATCAAGATCACAGAGGACCCGCAAGAGGCTGACACGATCGTGGTGAACACCTGTGGATTTCTGGACATCGCCAGGGAAGAGTCGGTCGACACCATACTGCAGGCGGCGGAGTTGAAAAGGACCGGGTCGCTCAAGGAGCTTGTTGTCATGGGATGCCTCTCCGAGCGCTATCCCGAGGAGCTAAAGAGGGAGATCCCAGAGGTGGACAGGATATTTGGCAGCAACGACCACAGGCAGATCGTCTCCTTTTTGACCGGCAAGGACTTCGCAAAGGACGACCCACTATTCTTTAGGTCCCTCATGACCCCGAGGCACTATGCCTATTTGAAGATAGCAGAGGGGTGCGACAATGGCTGCACCTTCTGCAGCATACCCCTGATGAGAGGCCTACAAAAGAGCAGGACCATTCCCGCCATCATGGAGGAGGCCGAGCGCCTGGTCGCAGGCGGCACGAAAGAGCTTCTGGTCATTGCCCAGGACTCCACGTCCTACGGCTGGGACCTCGAAAAGAAGATATACCTGAGTGACCTTCTCAGGGAGCTAAATACGATCAATGATCTTGAGTGGATCAGGGTACACTACGCCCACCCTGCACACCTATCGCAGCGGATCATTGACGCCATGGCGGAGTGCGGCAAGGTCTGTGATTATCTGGACATGCCCATACAACACGCATCGGATGATGTGCTGATGTCCATGAGAAGAGGACTCGGTCAGAGCGGCATAAGAGACAGGATCTCAAGACTGAGAGAGTCCATGCCGAACCTGGCCCTGCGCACGACCCTCATCGTTGGCTATCCCGGAGAGACGGAAGAGAATTACATGGAGCTGAGAGACTTTGTCGAGGAGATCCGCTTTGACCGCCTGGGCGTTTTCACCTACTCTGAGGAAGAGGGAACCCCGGCCGCCGACATGGACGATGACATTCCCAGAGAGACAAAGGACGCCAGGAAGAATGAGATCCTCGAGATCCAGCACGACATCAGCCTGGACAAGAACGAACAGTTCATTGGCAGGACGATCAGGGTGGTCATCGACAAGAGCGGGGAGGAGGTCAGCGTGGGCCGGTCCGAGTTTGACTCTCCAGAGATAGACAACATAGTCCACATCAAAGGACACGCGGAGACAGGCACCTACCACCAGGTCAAGGTCGTTGAGGCCAATGAATATGAATTGATCGGCGAGATCGTACCGTAGGACCGAAATGCTGGGTCAGAGAGATAGGAAAAGGCTTGGCCAGGTATCAGAGAGGCTCTATAGGGCCAGCAGGCGCGTGAGGATCCTGGGGCACTTGGCATGGCCCGCATCTGTCAGACACAGGTTCTTCCGCTCGGGATCGGAGAGACTACCGGAGGTTGAGTACCCACCGTTCGATGCCAAACAGATCAAAGGTGAATTGAGACAGGCCAGGGACCAGCTTGGAGACCTCCCGCTGGACAAGTGGCTGAAAAAGAAATCCCGTGACATCGAGGCCAGTGTGAGCCTGATCGGTTCCTGTGGTACCCCTGAATTCTTCAGGCACTCATCAGAGATCTACGGAACTCCCACCACCATGCTCAGGGATGGGAGGACAACGCCCATGGACCTTGCCAGACGATTCTCCCTCATCATGGACGCCCAGCCTGACTCACCCAATAATAGACCAGGCAGTGACCCTGTCCCTGTGAGTGAGATAAGAGACCGGATAGAGAAAAAGGTCAACAGTGTCTTCGGAAGCGAGAGCCCCAGGGTCGTGGTCGTGGACGGGATATCGGCAAAGGCGACCGCAAGCTCAAAGAGAATAAGACTCCGAAAGGGAGCCGCGTTCACCCATAGAGATGTGGACCAATTGATCAATCACGAGGCCCTGGTTCACGTGGCGACCACCCTGAATGGCAGAGACCAGGACCAGATGAGGATCCTGGGCGGAAACTACGGATCGGTCACAAAGACACAGGAGGGTCTAGCGGTCTTCTCCGAGTTCATAACCGGGTGCATCGACGTCGCCAGGATGCGCAGGATCATGGCCCGTGTCGAGGCCATACAGATGTCGATCGATGGGGCCGACTTCATCCAGGTCTATCGCTTCTTCCTTCAAAGGACCAGGCTCAAGACCGAGGCGTTTGAGAATGCGCGGCGGATATTCAGGGGAGGAGTCATGGCCGGAGGCTATCCGTTCACCAAGGACATCGTCTACCTGGACGGTCTTGTCAGGATCCATAACTTTATCAGAGCGGTCGTCTCACAGGGGAGGCACGACGCTCTGGAGCTGTTGTTCGCCGGGAAGATGGAGCTCGATGACATGCCCATGGTGATCAAGATGAATAAAGAGGGCCTCATCAGGCCGCCCAAGTATCTGCCTGACTGGGTCGTGAACAGGGACTACCTGGTCAGTTACTTTGCACTCTCGATCTTCATCGGTGAGATGGACCACCAGCGAACGGACGGATACTACCAGAATCTGTTCTAGGTCAATGCCGACCATTCTATCTTCAACTGTTTTAGTGTTATATTAATTCGCTCATTTCATCAATTCAGGAATTATTTACCATGAAATATCGATCAATGTTCATCACCCTGGCCCTGTCACTCTCCATCATCACTGCCAAGCAGACCTTCGGCAAGATCACGCTCCCACTTGGAAAGGTGGAGGTGTCACAGGCCGAGGGAGAGTGGGAACGGGCCAAGCCCAATCAAAAGGTCTTTGAGGGCAATGTCATACGGACCCAGGCGAGGTCCAGGTGCGAGATCACGCTCACAGGTGGGGGGAAGGTACGCATCAGTGAGAACTCCGAGCTGGAGCTCAATGAGGCCGATGTCAAGCCCATGGCAAAGTCATTCAACGCAAACCTCAAGAAAGGCAACGTGTGGGTGTCGGCAAAGGCAGCGTTCGGTGAGAAGAAGAGCATCAACCTGCGCACGCCCACTGCGGTCGCCGCGATCCGGGGGACGAAGTACCGCGCCAAGGCGGGAGAGGACGAGAGCTCTGTCCTGGTCTATGATGGCAAGGTGGACGTGAACCAGACCAAGAACTATATCGAGGAGAGAAGGGAAAAGCGCAAGGGGCTCACCCCCAAGGACACACCCTTCAAGCTAGGGCCTGTGACAGAGATCAAGGCACCCACCCAGGTGTCCGGTCCCTATGAGGTCTCGCTGGAGGAGTGGGTCACGCTGGCCCAGGGGATGCAGATCAACGTTCGCAAGGACGGCAAGTACAGCATGTTCGAGTTCGACCAGGACGCCGATGGTGGACTGGACTTCGTGAAGTGGAACAAGGAACAGGACGCAAAATAAGAGCGCAACATCACCTTGTCCGATAGACAAAAGAGAATTCTGGTGGGCCTGGTCGCGGGCCTCGTGTTGTCGTTCATCGTTCACTCTGCCAGCCGCAGTCCCGGATCGTTCATCACGGAACTGATCGAGGGCTACGAGCAGAGATCCTACGACGGTCGGATGCGGTCAAAGGCATCCTTCAGTGAGGAGGGATCGCTCGACCAGGTGGTCATCGTTGACATAGACCTCAGCTCGATCGAGGCCATGGGCAACTACTACGACTGGCCCCACGCCTATCACGGACAGTTGATCGATGTGCTGGCATCGGGCGGTCCCAGTGCCATCCTGTTTGACATCATCTTTGACCCCAAATCAACCTACGAGCACGAGCTGGTCGGTGCTCTGGCGTCTGGCCTATCGGGGTCGCAGCCAGACCTCCAGGAGGCCGCAGACCAGTACCTTGTCAATAACGACCCGTATCGACTGGTCCAGAGCACCTACGAGAGTCCCCAGGTACACCACTCCCTGGTCATCGAGCATCCGGACACGGTGAACTATCTCTATGCGATGGACTCGATCCCAGGTGCCTATGGCGCGGCGGCGCACGTCCTGGACCTCCCCGCCCATGTCGCGGAGCGTCTGCCCACGGGCGAGCGCATCGGGAACCTGCACTTTGACCTGTTGAACGCCTCCCACCACATGGGAGCAGCCAATTTTCCACCGGACACGGACGGGATCATCCGCCGTGCCCCGACCGCGATCCATTTCAAGGGATCGGGCGACGTCTTTCCGAGCATCACCATGTCCGCGGCGATGGACATCCTGAATATCCCGCCGGATGGATTTGACTATGACCTTGACCACAACCTGCTGCGGCTGAACGATGCCACCGGGGCCACGGTCAGGGAGATACCCGTTGACGACCAGGGACGCATCCCTGTCAATTACTTTGGATCGTTCAAGACCTTTACCTACATACCCTATCTCTACTGCTTTGACCCGGAGATGCTGGACCCCTCCTACTGGGAGGGGAAGGTGGCCATCGTCGGATCATCACTGGCCGGACTCGGAGATCTGAAGAGTACCTCGGTCCAGAGGTCCTTCCCCGGACCTGAGATCCACGCCAACGTGATCCACAGCATCCTCCAAGATGATTTTGTGAGACCCGTCTCCAGATCAACGAACCTCTGGGCCATGGTCGTGCTCTCGTGCGTACTGGGCATGGTCTGTGGCGTGCCCGGGAGACCCTTCTGGGGATTTGGACTTTTGATCATCTTTGGCATGGCCTGGGTGGTATACACCACGGGACAGTTTCTCTCACACGGCACCATGTGGGACGTGGTCAGGCCCATGGCCTCACTCACCCTGACACAGTTGTCCGTGTTCTCGTTCACCTTCCTGGTCATGGACCGTGACAAGCGTTTCCTCAGGGACACGTTCGGGACCTACATATCACCAGAGCTGATCGAGCAGATGGTGGAGGACAAGGAAGAGCCGAAACTGGGCGGTGACGAGGCCGTTCACACCGCGTTCTTCACCGACGTCCAGGACTTCTCCACGATCAGTGAACAGCTCACGGCAACGGACCTGGTGGAACTTTTGAACATCTATCTGACAGACATGACGACGATCCTGCTGAACAATCAGGGGACACTGGACAAGTACATCGGGGACGCGATCGTGGCATTCTTCGGCGCACCCGTTCCCCTGGACGACCACGCGCTCAGGGCCTGCAAGACCGCGCTGGAGATACAGGAACGGCTTGAGCTGTTGAGAGGAAAATGGATCGATGATGGGGACAGGTGGCCCGAGATCGTCAGGACCATGCAGAACAGGATCGGGATCCACTCGGGGCCCATGGTCACGGGAAACATGGGATCTGACCAGCGCATGAACTACACCATGATGGGCGACGCGGTCAATCTGGCCGCGAGGCTCGAGAGCTCCTGCAGGTACTACGGCATATACACCCAGATCACAGAGGACACGTATTCTGCTGTCAAGGAGAGGGTCGTGGTCAGGGAGATGGACCGCATCATCGTGCTAGGCAAGAAGGAGCCCGTGACCACCTACGAGCTCGTATCACTCAAGGGCGAGCAGCCGGACCACATGGACGAGCTGCTACCGGGATTTGCCGAGGCACTCTCGCTCTACAGGGACAGGGAGTGGGCCCGGGCCAGGGACCTGTTCGAATCCCTAGAGGCCCACGAGCGAATGGTCCCGGGTAGGAAAACCAACCCCTGCAGGGTCTATGCCGAAAGATGTGAGCAATACAAGAACGATCCACCCCCCGAGGATTGGGGCGGTGTGACCGCGCTCACAGCCAAATGATTTAATGAAAAATTAATCATTCTTATGGACAATATTTAAGACTGATCTAGTACATTCTAGCAAGTTAGTGCCTGCTGTATCACTGATTTACCACATCCACATACCATGACCGATTAGAGACTGGGGTAAAATACCAGTCCCATACCATCGGTGCAGCACGCACTAAATGAGCAAAGAGAACTCGGACATGGTATCAATACACACAAGAATTGAGCATGAGGGTGTCAGCGCCCCATACAGCAGGCTACGTCTATCTTTAGATCGTATGCTGGCCCCCCATGCAGCATTACCCAGACACGAATCCCAGGCGAAGATGCTCGATCCCGAAACCAAGGAAACGAACCCATGAGATATTTGACATCATTATTGATCACCCTTCTCACCGCAACGATCATGGCCCAGTCAGAAAAGCCCACGGTGGCGATCCTGGACTTTGAGGCCCAGGACGTCAGCGCGGCGGAGGTCCAGACCCTCACGGAGAGGATGAGGACCGAGATCGGAAACACCAACGCCGTCAGGCTCATCGAGCGGAAGGCGGTAGAGAAGATCATGCAGGAGCAGGGCTTCCAGCAGAGCGGGTGTACCAACGACGAGTGTGCGGCGGAGGTCGGACAGCTATTGGGCGTGCAGTTCATGGTCAGTGGCACGATCGGCAAGGTGGGCAAGACCTACACCATCGACTGTAAGATGTTCTCGGTGGAGACCGGTGAGACGGTCAGGGCCAAGAACGCATCCTTCGAGGGAGACATATCAGGACTGCTGACGGAGATGCAGATCCTGGCCTGGGAGATCACGGGCCTTGAGGCCCCAGGGAATCTAAAATTAAAGCGCGCCGGCAAGGACGCCCAGACCACGGTCGCCGTCATGGACTTCGAGGGTCGCGGCATATCCATGCAAGAGGCGCAGACACTGACGGACCGGTTTACCACGTCCCTGTCCTCAACGCAGAAGGTGGTCCTGGTCGAGCGCGGGACCATGAACGATGTCCTGGAGGAGCAAGGCTTCGCAACGGGAGAGTGTGCCAGTGACGAGTGCGCGGCGGAGGTCGGTGCCATGCTGGGAGTGGAGTTCATGATATCAGGCGCGATCGGTAAGCTGGGCAACGCCTACACCATTGACGCTAAGATGTTCTCGGTGGCCACAGGCGCCGCAGAGAGTATGAAGAGCATCACCTACTCCGGAGCGGTCGAGGGACTGATCGTGGAGATCGAGATCCTGGCCTGGGACATTCTGGGTCTGGACATACCGAGATCTCTCAAGAAAAGACGCAACCAGGGAATACCGGACTACTCGGCAGCATCAGGACCGAAGCGCAAGACAAAGGGCGGTGCATTGTTCAGGTCACTCGTGGTTCCAGGATTTGGCCAGCTATACAGCGGTCGCAAGATGTCAGGGTTTGGGTTCATGCTGTTGGAAGCAGGCCTGATCGGAATGGCAGCAAAGAGCAACTCAGACTACACAACCTTTCAGAGCGAGTACGATACGCAGCTCGCAAACTATAACGCCGCAACCGTGCCCGCTGAGATCGCCAGCTACAAGGCCCTGGTCGATCAGGCCAGGACGGACATGAACGGGGCCAATGACCAGCTGGTGCTCTTCTCATCCGCGGCCGCAGGGATCTGGGTCGTCAACGCGCTGCACGCGTTTTTGACCGGGCCCACATTCGCAGATGGTGGCGATCAAGGTCTCCCTGTGAGGCTTGCCTATGACCCTCTAACGAAACAGACGAGACTTGAATGGAGACTGAACCTATGATAAAGAGACTTGTAATATTCACTTTACTGCCCCTAATGGCGCTCATGTCATGCGGGCAGGACGTACCCCCGGAGGATGTCTATGACAATCCACTGGATGAGGATGAGGTGACCTACGAGACACCCGCGCTCACATTCTACCCAATTGACATCAGCATCGACCTCGGCTCGAGCCAGGCCGTTGACGTGTTCGTTCTCGATATTGAGAACCTGGCGGGCAGCCACGTGAAACTGTCCTACGACAAGAGCAAACTGTCCGTACTGTCCATGAGCGTGGGAGAGTTCTTCGCTGACGCCCTGCAGGCACCGGTCTTCGTTGCTGAGAATGACACAGAGACCGGGACCATCGAGATCAATACCTCATTCCTGGGCAGTGACTCTGTCTCTGTATCGGGCACGGGGAGTCTGGCATCGATCGTGTTCCAGTTGACCACGGACGGCGAGTCCAGTCTGACATTCGATGTTGCTTCATGTGAGTTCGTGGACCCGGATGACAACTCCATAGAGATCAAGGGATTTGGTGAGGGAGTGGTCAATGCTCAATAGAATATTCATAGCCGCTTTGACTCTGTTTTCTTTTGTTTCATCCACGGATGTTAGCGGTGTCATTTCCAGCAACACCACCTGGAGTGCAGCAAGCTCG
>CALCSS010000114.1 GCA_937893835.1 uncultured Fidelibacterota bacterium | reverse complement strand
TAATATATTCCCTTGAATGGCATAGTTCTCACCAATCTTATGACCTTTAAAATCCTCACAATTCCCTCCAGTATGAGCCGCACTTCTGCCACCATTCTCCATATCTACTATTCCATATTGTCTGATCGAGGGATCATTCTGCGCATCATTGGATATTAACCAATCAATGATCTCTTCAGGTGAATATCCTTGATCCATTAGGGAAGATGCGCTATCCTGATTGATAGCATTCCAGTAGGCTTGAGTATGAATACCGCCCAGGCCAGGGTGGATATCACTGATTATGATCGATCCCTGTATGCATGATGCACCTGCACTTCCCACTTTACCAGTTATGGTATCAACAGCAATGATGGAGAAGGTATCTTGGGATAAAACTTGTCCGACAAGTGAAAAGTAAAAACAAATGGTGTAAGAAAGAATCTTCGACATATAATGCTCTAAGATACCCACATATTCTCAATCCTTTGTTGGATGAATGTGATGATCTTTCCTGCGACATCTATGTTTGAACATGTCTCAATTCCTTGTAGACCAGGGGAAGAATTCACCTCTAGGATCAGTGGACCTCTATCCGACCTCATCAAGTCCACTCCAGCAATTGAAAGACCAAGTATCTTAGATGCATTGACAGCCATCTCCACTTCCTCTGAAGTGAGTGCAATATTCTCCATGGTTCCTCCTCGATGTACATTGGAGCGGAACTCACCCTCAGGTGCAGTTCTCTTCATTGACGCAACAACCTGCTCTCCCACCACAAATGCACGAATGTCTGTGCCGCCAGATTCCTTGATGAATTCTTGAACCATGATATCTGCATCAAGCTGCCTAAACGCACTCATGACTGACTCAGCGGCCTTCCTTGTTTCAGCAAGTACGATACCTTGACCTTGGGTTCCTTGGAGCAATTTCATGATCAGCGGAATACTATCTACAGATTCTATGACACCTTCTATGTCCTTTGTATGACTCGCAAATCCAGTGATAGGCATATTGATCCCAGCCTCTGCCAATATCTGTAGAGACCTGAGTTTATCTCTGGAATTAGCGATCGCATCGGACGTGTTGACGCAGTAACAATTCATCATCTCAAATTGTTTCACAACTGCAGTACCATAAAAAGTATTTGATGCTCCAATTCGTGGTATAACCGCATCAACCTTACCCAATGATTCACCACCATAATAGATCGTTGGTTTGCGAGAAGTAATATTCATATAACACCGCATATAATCCACCACTCGTATGTTATGTCCCATCTTGTTTCCTGCCTCCACCAATCTGCTAGTAGAGTAAAGATTCTTGTTTCTAGATAGGATAAATATATTCATGGTTTAACCACTTTCTTTTTTCCCGTCAAATATGATTTGTGTGAATGAATTAAATGTTTTTTCATCAGACTATTTCTACCAACCAACATAGGATAGGTCATTCTAGTTCTAGTGGTCAATGTCACTTCAGTAAGCCAAGATCGTTCACCTAATTGTATCTTCAATTTTATTACGGGTCTATTCTCTGTATCACCAAATGAACTGGTTATATTTACATGTTTGATGAGTCTTGATACTATTTGGACATATTCATTAGATTGATGCAATCTGAACCTTATCCAGGTCTTACTATTTTTTTTATATTCTTCTATATGCGTTGCGTGTAATGCTGACGTTCTTGCACCTGTATCGACTTTCGCTTTGATTGCAAAATCATTATGATTTGGTAGATAGATCCACTCTCTCCAGCCAATCGGAGTATAGTGACCATTTACTTTTTGTTTTTTTATTTTTTGGATAGCCATGTAATTATGGCATTATAATTTAATAGATAGGACCTGTGTTCTATCCGCCTTCTTGCATATCAGAGTCTACTATTCTATCAAGCGGGGGTAGATTGATGATCTCCATACTAAAGTAATCGGCTATGGTCGATATGATATTGCTAATGCTGATCAAACCTACAGGCTCCATAGAGTCATTAACTATTGGAACATGTCGAAAACCACCGATATGCATTTTATTCAATGCATATGCAAGAGGGTCTTCTGGAGAAAGATATTCAGGATTCTCAGTCATGAATTCATCAACGGTAACAAGATCAAGGTCAAACCCTTTACCGGTTATCTTTAATAAAATATCTCTCTCAGTTAAAATACCTTTTAAAACATTATTTGTTACTATCAGGATA
>CALCSS010000113.1 GCA_937893835.1 uncultured Fidelibacterota bacterium | reverse complement strand
TGCATCCAGTTCATCATTTAAAGCAGCCAAAAATTCAAATGGTTGAATAGGCCCTCCATCATCACCTTTACCATCTTCAAATTGTTCGCTCAAAAATCCAAAGTAAAACTCTTCCATAACACGTTTTTTAACGGCAAAGGAAACAGTTCCCATCGATCTTAATGTGGATCGAATTTTACGAACTTCAGTTTTTGAAAGTCCCTTTATAAGAGACATTGCCAAGCTTTCTCCTACCACAGAAAAAAGGATAGCAACTTTTTGTATACCTGATAGCATGTGATAATCATTAACCATAATCTATTTCCTCAAGTTTTATTATTCGCTGCTTTCTTCTTCACCGCTACTATCATCAGATGCAGACTCCTCTGGCGCAGCAGGTGCCTCTGGCGCAGGCTGCTCCAGCCATTCTTTGACTATGCTAGACGTCTTTCCTGGCTGACCAACACTCATTGATACTATTGATTTTCTAATATCATCAATCTCGCTTTTGAGGACATTTGGATCATCGTCCAAAGAAAGGTTTTCACCATCCTCTTCTGCGTCATCTCCATTACCGTTTGTACTACTCTGATCATCTGTAGGAGTTTCTTCAGGTGCTGTTTCTTCTTGCGGTTCTGGTTTTGGCTCTACGACCTCTGTTTTTTCTTCTTCCTTTGTAGGGGCGGCAGTAGGTTTTTTCTTTTTTCTTTTTCTACGTCTTAGTGGAGGATATGGATAAGGAGGCATTGGTTGGTAAGCGTGTTGTGGTCCCGACTTCTTCTGTAGAACCATCATTGCACCAAGCGCAACCACCACCACACCAAGAGCAATGATCATAATTGTTTTGGTATCCAATCCTGAGGAGGCTTCAGCCTCCATGGCATCTAAATCTGCCTGTACCGCATCAAGGGCAGCTATCTTCTCTGCAATCAGTGAATCACGTGAGGCCTTTTCATTTTCACGCTCTGCAAGCTCGGCCTCTATCTTTACCTGCGCTTTTTTTTGTGCATCTACAGAGTCTTTCAGCATTGCCTGTAACAACATTTTTCTCAGAGTTTGGAGTTCATTGTCAAGCATTGCAAACCTATTTGAGTCCAATTGTTTGGCTTGTGCTTTTTCCTGCGATTCATTTACGGCAAGCATATCTCTCAATGCCTGAATCTCAGTTTCTAGTTTTGAATTACGAATTGAATCTTTTCTGGCAAGTTCCTTCTTTTCATAGTCTGCAGCTTCTTGTAGTCTCTTTTTATCAAGCTCTTCTAATTGTGTCTCAAGAAGCTTAAGGTCTTCCTCTCGCCTTTGCGTGATTTCTTCTTTATATGTTTCAATATCCTCTCGCCAGCTAGAAGATTCAGACATACGCCTTTGTTCTAGGTGGTCGATCTTCTCTGCAATATTCTTTAACATTATCTGCTCGGCAGACCGTTGGTCTCTACGCTCTTTAAAACTTGCTGTCATTATTGTGAGCTTGTCGCCACGGTCTCTATCAAACTTTGAGGCTGCCATTGTAAGCTGCCTAATGTTCTCTATTAATTCTGGCGCAGCACCTTCTTGTAAAATCAAGGCAAGCTCCATCCTCTTTACAACTGCTCTTGATGGGCGTTTTCTGGAAAGTATCTTATCAACTACTTCCTTTTTTTCTTCATTTACCTGATTTGGAGTTTCCTCTAGTGGTTGCATTGTTCTAGGCGAAACCGGGTTAGACTCTGTTAGGGGCCTGGATTCTGTCTTTGGACGAACGACATCAACCTCAAAACCAGGTATGGGCAGACCAATGGAGTAGCTCTCTTCTTGTGATGGTGTTTCATAAACCATTTTTTCTTGAATACGAACAAGGGCCTCTGCTGTCTTTTCTGCTGGGGAAATTTGTTTTTCTAGATTCTTATCTGACTCACGAGGCGCAAAGACCGTTATCTGTTCATTAACCTCATCCAGGACCTCTAGTTCCACATCAACATTGATCACGTATTTATGTGAATCAATCACCTTTGACAGCGCATCCTTAACTCTGTCTCTTATATTGTTCTCAACCATTAATTTTTGAGAAAGGTATCCACTGCCCTGCGCATAAATAAGCGCGATAAAGATCAACGATCCAATAATGGGCCTTGTATATTTTTTATTCCCCTTATTCATATGAAACTCCTTGGTATGTGTAATTACTCCGCATTGTAAAATCTTTACTCATCTTCGTAGCTCGTGCCTGAACGACCCTTCCCATGGTGTGGGGGGTTAATGAATGTAATCTGAATTCTTCTGTTTGAAGCCTTTTGTTTTACTGTCTTATTCAATGATAAAACAGTAGGTAGTGGATTGCCCTTATTATCTACTGGCTGCTCACCCTCTCCCCAAGTTAAGGTTAAGGGGTTATACATAGGGTTTGATGTTTTTATACTATCGATTCCTTTTGGAAACCAGTCACCATATCCAGCCGCAACCAACCTTGGTGCGGGAACACCTTCTTCAATCATGTAACGAACAACTGTTGCTCCTCTTGCCGCAGAAAGTTCCCAGTTGCTTTTATAAAATTTTTGCCATTTTTTAGGCATTGGGTCACTATCAGAGTGCCCCGCTACTTCTATCTGAAAAGGACTTGCTAAAATACGTGGGATAATTTCTTTTTTCAGAAGTTCGCCTAACTCAGGCTTCATATCTGCTTTTCCTGAAGGAAAAGCAAAGTCTCCTTTGATATTAACTATTAAACCCTTGGAACTTGTTTGAACATCGATTGGGGGGTCTCCGGATGGGTTTTCCTTCTTCATTTCCTCAATGGCCTCTTTCATCTCTTTTTTCATAGCGGCCAGGTTTTCAATTGGCTCAAACTCACCCTCTTCTTCAGCTTTACCACTGGCTTTAATTTTACTTCCTAATGATTTCCCTTCTGAGTTTGCCATTTCTTGCAGTTTAACTGGATCCATTGTAGATATGGCAGCCAAAAGTACAAAAAAGGCAAAAAGGAGTGTCATCATGTCGGCAAAGGTTCCAAACCAGCCCGGTAGCCCTTCTTCAACAGAACCTGCTCCTGCTTCAAAGCCTTTATTAAAAGCCTTTTTTTCGCCTGGCGTCATTCCCATTTAGGTTATTCCCGTTTCCACTCCGCAGGTGGAATAAATGAGTTTAATTTTTCTCGTACGATAATTGGATGTTTTTTCTGGTGTATGAGACGTGCAGCTTCCACAAGTAAATTTGCAGACATAGAGGTTTGGGTCGTTTTATTTCCCATTTTGGTTGCCATGGGCAAGAAAAATAAATTTGCGAATACTGCTCCATAGAGAGTAGTGATCAATGCCGCTGCCATACCGCCACCAAGGTTGTCAGCACCACCTTCACCGCCAAAACCTGCCAACATAAGGACAAGACCGATCAGGGTTCCTACCATTCCCCAAGCCGGAGCCAAGTCACCCATTGACTTTAACATGTCTGTCTGGGTTTTTTCTCTTTTTTCACGATATTCAATTCTAGTTTCTAATATATCTGAAACCTCCTCAAGAGAATAACCATCAACAACCATTTGAACACCATCTTTGAAAAAATAAGTTCTAATTGTATCAACAGCTTTTTCTAAATCTGCGGGGCCTTTCCTTGCATGCTCAGCAACATCACAGGCCTCATCTACCAAGGGACCCATTGCATCATCTGCGGGTTTAAGTACAGCCCCAATTGCCTTCCCTAGTGCCGTTACGTGATACATTGGGAACGCAACAAAAATAGATGCGATCATCCCACCAAATACAATACCAAAACTTGGTGCAGATATAAAATCGCCAAACCCCCCAGCTGAACCTTCAACAAAAAGGGCATAGGCGATACTGCCTATCATAGCGGCCATACCAAAAATCACACCAATAATTAGAGCAATATCCATAGGGTTACTCCTTAATAACGCTTGCTGATTTCAATTTGTTTTCATTGAGAGCCTTTAGAATGTTTCTAACATCCGTATACTCTGGATCTAGGCGTAAGGCCAGGTTCCAGTTTATTGTGGCTCTTTGAACGTCCCCTAATTTATAATAAATAGAACCTCTTCGGGCATATGCTAATGCCAAATCAGGGTTTAGTTGTAAAGCGAGGTCTACTTCCTTCAAGGCCTCACGATAATCTCCTGCATAAAAATATCTTAGCGACAGTGAAAGATGTCTTAATGCCTCATTCATATTCTTCTCTGATACATTTGACTCTAGTTTCAGAGAGCTTAAAGAGTCTGACAAAAATTTGCTGTTTTGTTCCATGGCATTCAAGCGAACAAGTAGGTTTCTCATCTCATTGTTCATTAAGGCCATGGAGTCCCTAAGGGTCTCAACAGCAACGTTTGCCATTGCCACAGTAGAATCTCTATGAATAGGAATAGAGCCAACCCCTTGTGATGAGCTTGTTCCTGTGCCATATATATTGGTTGATCCGGAGGGCCCTCCCTGGACTCTTTGGCGCGGGTCTCGCGGGACAGCCATATCAAAGCCAATGGTAAAACCCGGATGGCCAGACCAATATCTGTTTCCCCATTCTGGCAGTTTTTCCATGTGGGTGAACCCTAAGTTCAGGCGGTAATCCGAGGTAAGGGGGATGCGGAGTCCCACATTGACACCTGTCCCATCGAATTCACCCACAATATCCATTCCACCCCGTCTAGAAAAGTACGGGGTCTTCATTAAAAAACCTATGAATACGCCTGCATTGGTCTCTGTAGTATCAGTAACGACCTTTCCATTTACATCCAGAACAGCAGGCAAGGTATCGGCATCAACTGGGGCAAGCCCGCCTGTGCCAAAACCAAAGTAAGTATTAAATTTATATTCTCCTAAATCTTTTTCACTAGATAAAACCAAAAACGCAGACAGAAGAGACGTGTTCAAACTTAACATCTCTTCAGAGGTTTGGTCACTTTGAAAAACAACATCCTGTAATCCAACGGATACAGATATGTCATTATATGTGTATGCTCGCAGTTGAAAATGAAATCCAAATTCAGCCGGAGCGTTATAAGTTGATTCCTTTAATTTGCTCAATCTTGTTGTGTCACCTGGAGTAACACCGGAAAAACCAACACTGAAGCCTCTTCCCAGCTCTGTTTCAAAGTATACCCCGCGGGCAGTATTGAACGGGTTGAAGTTGTGAAACTCCGTTGAAACTCCAGCGCGAAATAGATATGGGGTCTTTTTGTTGCTAGTGGTTGGAACTCGCATCATAAGGCCTGGTCGAGTGTAGGCAACTCTTGTTCCAGCATACAACATTGAGCCCATCAATAAAATGGTAAGTATTCTTATATGTTTCTTATAATTCATTTTGCCATTAAAACACCATTAATATTTATTGGTATTCCTCCCAGTCAATAACATATGAATATCCAATAAACGCTCCAAAGTCTTGAGGAACATAAAGGTCAAACTTTCCTACCGCTCCCGGGAGAAGGCTTGCGTCTGATACAATACCCGTATCAAATGTGTTGTATGAACCCTTAACAAAGGTGGTAAGGGTCTTTGTTTCGCCGCTCCAATTCTTTCTAAAAACAAAATCTACCTTGACAAAGTCTGCTCTACGACCGCCTATGTTTTTTATCTCGCCATCAAAAATAATATTTCCTTGGCCATCTTTCTTTTCAGAAATATTGCCAACCAAAACACAATTTGCAGAAAACTTGGCGCTTGCGTTTCTGGCAGAGTTGTTGGATGACGTGTATCGGGGTTGCGCAAGCTTTGGCATTGGTGGTGGTGTATAGCTTTCACGTATTTGTTCTGGAACATATTCTTGTGTGTCCTCAGTAATGACATTATCAACAATTCGCACGACCTGAGCTCTGTCTACTATTAAGTATCCAACCAAGGTCTCAACCTTGAGCGATTCATCATCTTGATAGATTATCTTTCCAAAAACAGTGCTACCATTCTTTAATATTATCTCCTTGGAGTAAATTGTCAGCGGATTGACCCACATCTTGCTCAAGGCTTTGAGATCATCGAGTTCTTGTGTTAAGTGTTTGAATTCTGCTGAAAGCTTTTTTATCTCAAAGTTTAACTCATTAAGGATAAAGTCCTTACTTGGGCTCCCCATTGCCTCCATTGTTTGTGGGACGGTTACCGATATGCGGTCTGGTGCCTTTCTTTCGCTGACCGGGTCAACCGCAGAGTTTGCCTTAGCAACAGGTGGGGTTGGTTTTTTGGTGGATAGGGCTATGTCGCCTACGTCCTGCTTATCTGCAAGCGCAACTATCATCTCCGCTGAACCTCTTTCATCATGTGTTGCTTGTAGGATGTATTCACCTTCTTCAAGCTTTTTAAATTTAAATTTCCCATTGCCGCCTGTTTTTTCCTCAGATACAACCTCACCTCCAGACAAGAGCGTAACAATGGCCTTCTTAACTTTCTTCCCATCTGAATCAATAATCCTACCTGAAAGGGAAAGCTTCCCCTTCGCAGATAGGGAAGACCCTAGAAGCGTTAGGACGACTGTAGCGAGTATTAATCGCTTTTGTAGGCTTAATAATAGTGTCATGTTTTACCTCGGATTATGAACACTTATAGCAACAAAATGCGCTAAAGCTAAAGGATTTTAATGCAAATTGTGCAATGTGTCAAGAATTTATAGAAATCATCAAAATGGTAGATTTTGGGATATATTTGTGTCTACTTCCAAAAGTCTTTAAGGCGGTTATCTCGATCTGCCGCCTCTGATCGGGCCCGGCTTGCAAGTTCTCTGAGTTCTGGTTTTAACTCAAGCCCCAGCGCCCTATCATAAGATTCAATAATAAGGTCAAAGTCCTTGTCCCCAATCTTGTGATATGCCCTCGCTATGTGGTAGTGTGGTTCTCCTGATCCTTCTATAATTGTGGCTGCCCTATGATAGACTTGAATCGCATCCCACAAATTGTCCTTTTTACCGCTCTTATATAGTATGTGTCCCTGAACCAGGAAATGGTTAAACGTGGCCATTGTGTCTTTTGGCGAGAGATTTAATGTTTTGGAAAAATGGTCTCTTGCCGTCTCGTATTTACCCGCGACCATCGCTTTCTCCCCCAGTGTCTTGTGTGCCAGGGCAAGAGAACCTATCGTTGATTCAGACAAATCAGATCGAGAAAGAGAATCTTCTAGGGATATAAGCCTGGCCGGGTCTTCAATTGCCATATCTTGGTAGGCCCCTCCAGCGCAATTCCATATTAATAAATAAATTAAAAGGAAACCCTGTTTGGTTTTATTGCCCCTCAAAGAAAAAGAGCTCTTTGTTTTTTTTGAATGAATCATACAGCCCATCCATTGACTCAACGATATAATAGCGATCTTGGATGTGAGTATAGTCAAAACAAGTTAGCGCCATTTCCTCTATGTCGTAAGGAAGAAATTTTGAGTTAGGGGACCTTTCTTTTGCACAGTCTACCACATTGTTTACCTCATCTAGGGAGGAAATTATTCCGGCCCCATATATCTCATAGTCAATATCGTTTGGAACACGTCTAAACCTATCTGATGTGCCATTGTTTTTCACCAGTCCATATTCATAGGTCCACCATGCAAAATTTTGTAATCGCTTTAAATTGTGTGAAATAAGGTCAGGTCCCAGCATCCTCTTATCTTTGATAATCTCATCGCCTAAAACGCCAACCTTCCAAATAAACTCTGCATAGTCTGCGTTCATTAAGAAGGGTACATGGGCTTGAACATCATGAAAGATGTCTGGCTCTGGTGTGTATCCTTTTTTGTTTTGGATTTCCATCTCGGAATATTTTTCATCAAACCTAGGTGATCTTCTAATTATATCAGTGACGGGGAATTGACGTTTTTTATTTATATCAAAAAAAAGTTCTTCATCAAGAAAACCCGCAACGGGTAAAAGGGTCCAGCCTGTTGCATTCTCAATTAGGGGTGAGATCTCTTTGAAATTTGGAAACATATTATTTGGAATAGGCAATGTCTTCAATCCAAGAAGATATTCTCTTGATGCGTACTGATTTAAAAGAAGTTCAAGATTCTGATATAATTCTGACCAGATTCTGTTTTCGAGATTGGTCACATCATCATATATTTGGGGCTTGATGTAATCATCATCCATTCCAAAAATTTTTATACCATCTATACTGTTGGGTATAAGATTGCTAAATAGGTGGTCATATTTTGTTGATTGCGCAACCATTGTTATTAGTTTATTATAATAAAACAAAACAAACCAACAAAAAACATTCTGCATTTAAGAATGTCCTCATTATGAATTATGTTGTAGACAATATGGATATTAGATTACCTTGATGATGAAAATATCAATTTATAGAAAACAGGTTAATGGTGGCTGAAACAACAAGAAAATTGGCCGCTGTTGTTTTTACGGATATAGTTGGTTTTACAAAACTATCGGGACAAGATGAAAAAACCGCGCTCGAACTACTCGATAATCAGCGCGACCTTTTAAAACCAATTGTAGACGAGTTCAATGGCGACTGGCTCAAGGAAATGGGAGACGGGCTATTGCTAACATTTCCAACAGTAAGTGCAGCGGTTGAGTGTTCAATAAAAATACAAAAAGCTGTTAAAAACATTGAAAACCTAAATCTAAGAATTGGAATCCATGAGGGTGAGATCACTGAAAAAGGTGGCGATGTTTTTGGTGATGATGTAAATGTTGCATCAAGAATTGAGCCGTTTTCAGCTCCAGGCGGCATAGCAATATCTGGGAAGGTACAACAAAACATATCAAGCCTTCCTGAATTCAAGACAGAGTTTTTAGGGCAACCCAATTTTAAGGGGGTCGCTCAAAAAGTTGAGGTTTATTGTATAACATCACACTCTCTCCCGAGACCAAACCTAGATAAAATAAAAGCAAAACTAGAACCGAAAAAAAACAAGTCACTATTTAAGCGGGTTATATTTCCAATTACGGGTTTTGTTTTTACCTTGATTGGTGGGGCTGTATGGTTCATACTCCCCCTTCTTTCATTTAGTTCGGCAAATGAAACAGAGAATTATGAAAAAAGAATTGCCGTACTATACTTTGAAAATCGTGGTAAATCAGAAGATCTATATTTTGCCGATGGTTTAACCGAGGAAATTATTTCCCGCTTGTCTAGAGTAACAAGCCTGTCTGTCGTTTCAAGATTTGACATAGCCGAATTCAAGGGAAAAAACATCAACATCAAAAACATAACTGAAAGAACTCAGGCAGACTTCGTCCTAAGTGGCAATGTGCTGAGAATAAATGATAAAATAAAAATCACCGCTGAATTGATGGATGTAAGTAAGAGGAATGTTCCGTGGTCAGACACATTTGAAAAAAACGTCACAGATATTTTCTCTGTACAGGACGAGGTTGCCCTAAACATTGTAAACAA
>CALCSS010000112.1 GCA_937893835.1 uncultured Fidelibacterota bacterium | reverse complement strand
CGAGGATGATGTGATAATTAAAGATGATGGTTGTGAGGTCTTAAATAAGACAACAAAGGATCTGGTTGTTTTAAATTAACTTGACGCTGAATATATCTCATTAAGAATGGATATTTATTCGAATCCTAAATTATATGATTCCATACACCATGACCACAAATGGGATATGAAATTAATAGAGGCCTATGCAAAACAAGCCCATGGTCCAGTATTAGAACTTGCATCAGGTACAGGCAGATTAACACAAACGATCATCAATCTAGGTCTAGACTATACAGGGCTAGAATTAAGTAGACCATTCTTAAATCAGGCAAAAATTAAATATAATGGTGATGCCAAGTTTATATTGGGCGATATGAGAGACTTTCATTTGGGTACCAAATTCGATTTTATATTTATAGGTTTTAATTCATTCCTGCATAACCTTACAGACTTAGATGCTAAGAATTGTCTTGAATGTGTTAGAGAGCATCTTTCTGACAATGGGAGATTCTTGTTATCCATATTTATTCCTGACCCAATATTTTTAAACAGAGATAGCGATAAACTATATCCTGCTACAGATTTTTTCCAATTCCAAAATTCTAAATGTAGGATCATGGAGAAAAATCAATACGATCCAAGATCTCAGATTAATGATTTGACCTGGTCAGTCGAAAGAGACGGTAAAATAGACCAAGAGGAATATCACTATAGTATGAGGATGTTCTATCCGCATGAGATGGACATGCTACTGTCTGAAACGGGCCTCATTATCAGAGAAAAGATCGGTGATTACGATGGGTCTCCCATGGATGGGGAGAGCGGAATGCAGATATATGTATGTGAATAAGATCTATTCATTCGATATGAATAATTCGATCAAGCAATTAAAGAAGATCGATCCTGATCTGATTAAATTATTTGATCACTTTATGGTAGATGATCTCTCTCCTGAAGAAAATTATTTTAAAGCTCTCACTCGATCGATTATTTATCAACAGCTCAGTGGCAAGGCGGCAAAAACAATATTAGATCGATTTATTCATATCTATCCTGATTATTCATATCCTACACCAGAAGCGGTCATAAATACAGATATTGATATACTTTGCTCCGCTGGTCTATCTAATAACAAGGCACACTACATAAAGAACATCGCACGTGCTTTTTTAGATGACCCAGATACATATGACAATCTTGATAGAATGAAAGATCAAGACATTATCGAACTATTGACAGCCGTCAAAGGAATTGGACCATGGACAGCACAGATGTTTATGATGTTCACTCTAAATCGCCCAGATGTCTTTCCCGCAACTGATCTGGCAATACAAAAAGGGTACCAGAAATATTTCAAACTAGATGATCTTCCCAAGCCCAATCAAATGCTAAAGAGATCAGAGTTGTGGAGCCCACACAGAACCACTGTCAGTCTGTTTCTTTGGGAAGTAGTGGATGGAGCATTTGAGTGGTAAGATGATTACGACTGTTTTTTTTGATATCGGGGGAGTGCTGATAGATATCCACCCTGACCGGACCTATCAGTATCTCAGTGACTGCATAGATATAGACAAGAGTATCATAAAGGAATGTATTCCTTGGGATGCTCATGCTGAATATGAAAAAGGCCTGATAAATGATAGAGAATGGTTTTTTGCGATTAAAGAATCTCTGCCTCAACCCTGTTGTTTGAAGGAATCAGAATTTTGGAAAGGATGGAAGCTGCTTCTTGGGGAAGAAAAAGAAACACTGGACATTTTAGAGAGACTAAGGAAACGATATAACATTTGGTTATTATCAAATACAAATCCAAGACACATACAAGATGAGATAGAAAAAAGGTATTTTTTCCCGAAATTAGTTGAGGGAGCTATATATTCTTTTGATGTTGGTTGTAGAAAACCAGATGAGAACATATACAGAATTGCCATGAAAAATGCCAATGTGAATGATCCTAGAGATTGCCTTTTCATTGATGACTTGTTTGAAAATGTAGAAGCAGCTATGAGAATGGGAATGAATACGATTCAATTTGAATCGACGTATAAATTGAAAAATGAAATGATTAATTTAGGAATAATCATATAAGGTTTATTTTTGAAAAAAGTACTATTCATATATTTAATTATCTCTTCATTATTAAGTGCCACAGGCGCTTGGATGTGGAATAATCGTACGCACGGAGAATTGAATTGGACTACTATTGAAACTGAAAATTTCAATGTCCACTATCACCAAGGTTTACGAGAAATTGCCGTTCGAGGTGCATCAATTGCAGAGCAAATCAGACCTACTTTAATGAGGCAAGTGGGGTTGGGGGCCATGTCTAAACTAGACATTATATTTACTTCAGAGGACGAGATTAGAAATGGATTTGCGTTAGGCCCCACAAGGCACACTGTGATTTGGGCTGATCAGAATGATGCAGTATTATGGACCGGTGATGATAAATGGCTTAGAATGGTGTTGGCTCACGAGCTTCAACATTTAGTTTTTTTTCAAGTTACAAAAGGCCCTTGGTGGCTAGTAGAGCCATTTAACATGGGTCTACAGGGAGCCCCAGGATGGATTGTTGAAGGACTGGCAGAGTATTATACTGAGACATGGAGTCCGTTTCGTTATGATATTGCTCATAAGGTTCCCATCATGAGGGGCACCGTTCACAAGATTCAAGATCCTCACAATGACGGTTTTTCAAAGAGTCTTTATCTCGCAGATCGGTTTGGAGACTCCACTATTACAAAGGTGTTAAATCATCGTAATAAATTTAAATTTTTGGATTTTAAAGAATCATTCAAGAAACATACTGGAATCTCTATCAAGCAGTTCAATGAGGATTGGAGACGCCAAATGAATACATTTTATTTTTCTCAAAGATCACAAAAAGAGAGATTAGAAGATGTGGGGAGAGTCCACAAACTACCCATGAAGAGGGTACAAGCCTTTGACTATTTTTCTGATACTACTAGAATTGCAATGATAGGGAGAATGTCAAAGGGTCAATACGATCAATCCCTTGTCATTGCAACAAGAGATACCACCAAAGAAAGAAAGATTAGAAATAAACGTTTAAAAAAATCAGAGAAGACTGGAAAAAAACCGAAAAAAGTTAGGCCAAAATGGAAGATAAAGGAATTAGACAGCGGAAGGTTCGGCGACAGTTATTTTGTGAATCTGGATGTTTCTCCAGATGGGAAATCAATTGTTTATCCTAAATATCGTTATGGGAAAGACCAGTCCCTGTTATTTGACATATGCAAAATTGATATTGCAACGAAGAGGAAGACCCTGCTTACTTCTTCAATGATGTCAAACTATCCTAAGTTTTCTCCTGATGGCGAATCAATACTATTCGTTGCTCACAAGAATTCTACGACGCAACTATATCTAATGAATGTTGATGGTAGCAACGTAAGGCAATTGTCATCAAACAAAGGCCCAACAGGAATAATTACACCGGCCTGGAGTCCAGATGGTACATTAATAGCGTATTCTAAATCTGGACCTAATGGAGTGTATGACATATATGTTTTAGATTTAAACACTGGTCTTGAAAAAAACATGTTGAATTCCAAGGAGGTTGATTTTGCACCAATTTGGCACCCAAGTGGTGAAAAAATTTCTTTTACTAGTATCCTTGACGAAACCATTAATCTATTTACTTATGATTTTTTATCAGATGAGATAATTCAAAATACTAATCTTTGGAACCTGTACACGGGAGTTTGCTGGAATGATAAACTTTCTGGAATCACCGGTTTGACTCTGAATACAGTAGACTCCTCACGTGTTTTAGAGATAGACCCTAAAAGGTCAGTCAAACCTTCTACCGTTGTAATGAATCCTTCTTTTAGTAGCTGGAGGGCGAAAAGACCAGACTTTACTATTAATAATGTATTACCTGAAAAACCAGTAAATATTGTCCAAGAGGGAAAATATAAACCACATAAGAGACTAAGGCATGTTTCAACATTTTTGTATCCAAATGAAGAAAGTTTATTTTATAATGGAGTCTATGTGGACGTGATGGGAAGGCACCTCTTTGGTGCAGCAATATTCACTGACTACGACACCTTGAACAGTGTGACTTTTCAATATCAAAATAACACAGGATTCCCTTTTGATGCTTTTTGGGGAATGAACATTTACCACGATGCAAACTTTCAATTACAGTTCTTTAAACGCGGAAGGTCTTACATTGAAACATTTAATGGAGGAACCATTTGGGCCAGAATACCATATAACTTTGGCAAGTCACAATCTTCAAATCATACTATTTATTCCGCCATTCAGCTTGTGAACAGGGAGCGTTTTTTCATAAGATCAGTACCACCCAATACAGTATTTGATGAGCCCGATGAAGGTAGGGAAGGGAGCGTAAACCTAAGCTACCAGTTTATTAACAAAAGACCTAATTCACGTAACACCCTATCTCCAAATCAGGGTTATGGGTTTGAGATTTCATTCAAAAACGCAAATAGTTCCATATGGGGAGATTTTGATTATACTAAAACCGAGATAGATGTTTATGGCAATAGGAAATTTGGTCCTTTTGCAGTCTATGGAAGAGCGAGAATGGAGACAATGGGTGGTACACCCCCAAACCAGGAGACATTGGGGATTGTAGATATTCCAAATTATTATCTCTTGGGCATGAGTACGCCAGGTAGAGAATACATGTCACCTAGAGGTTTCTCTGGTGAGCCACGATTTGGCACTCGTGCATTAATGGGGACCTTGGAGCTCCGTGCACCTGTTTTACCGATTAATATGGTAGAAGTAATAAAAATATTGAAACTGGGTTCGCCTACATTTGCTCTGATTCGTGATTTTGGGAACGCATGGAGTAGTCAAAAAGATAAGCAGGATTATATCGTTACTTATGGATATGAGTTTAGGATGGCATTAAAATTTATTAATATTCCATTTTTGATTTTTAGTTATGGGTTTGCTCAAGAGGAAAGCATGTGGTTTGATGAAATAGAACCTGAACCGTACTTTCAAATGACTCTAATCAATCCATTTTAAATAATAATTCTAGAATCTTATTCTTCTTAGCGTAATAGAAAAATAGAGCCCCACTGGTGTGAACTCAGGTTTAATGCCATCATCCCACACTGCCGGCTCTGTTTCAGTTATATTTCTACCATCCTCATCATTATTTCCTGTGTCTTTCTGCCACTGCCAAGGACCATGCATGCTAGTGAATACATAACTCGCAGATAGGACGATATCTCGTTCCTTATTTAGCTGTATTGATAGGTTTGCATCTATTGAAGGGTCAGAGAATATTGATATGACATAATGCCCATCATTGTCACCTCGTCCGGCAAATAAAAATGGTATGTTTAATGATAAATAGCCGCTTGCCCCAAATCCAGAGAAAAGCCCATACTTGAGGTCCGTACCAAATCCTATATAGCCATCCATCTTATTTTTTGTGTCTCTAATAGTTCCCAAATGGTAATTAAAGCTTGCTGAAAATTCGCTGAAAGAATTGAGCCATGCCTTTCCCGACATCTCATAGCGATTGTCATTTGAAACCGTAA
>CALCSS010000111.1 GCA_937893835.1 uncultured Fidelibacterota bacterium | reverse complement strand
ACACCATATAAGAAGAGCATGGTCTCAATCCCCTCACGAAATACGGAGATGAAAGCCAATGCAAAGATACCGTATCCAAGTTTATTATCATCAAGTGCCTCAGCGGCCTTGTCCTCAAGTTCACTTGCAATGTTGCGATTTTTGGCCATCCACACGATCATAGTGCCAAGAATGATAGCGGCCAATATCATGACAAAGCCTTCAAATAGCTTCTCTGCTTGGCCGTGAAATCCTCCAGCAAATCTTTGAAAAAGCAGCGAGCCTAAAAGGCTTGCAGCAAGCGCAACCAGTACTCCCTGCCACAAGCGGATAATTGCCTCGTTCTGGTTAATCTTATTAAGGTAGGTATATAGAATCCCTACGATGAGGGACGCCTCAAGTACTTCTCTAAAGACTATGATCAATTCTGCCATAATAGAACCATAAAGTTTAGGGGCTCCTCACTTTATCTTGGGATTAGAGACCTTTGATTTCGGAACAAAGAACAAAGGAATAACAGGAGCCCCTGGAGTACATATCTAATTATTTTATTGTTAATGAGACCTAATCTCAATAGTTAAGTTATGCGGCTTGACATACTCCTGTCAACTATTATTTATTATAAAAATAATCTTGATATATAATGAGGATAAATCTAAATTATACCGACCAGTCAGTCTATTTTATGAACGAAAAGCTCAAAGATCTTAGAAAATCCCAAATCATGGAAGCAGCACAGTCAGTTGTTGTCAAAAAGGGCTATGGTCAAAGTCGTATGGATGACATTGTAAAAGAGGCAAAATTATCCAAGGGAGCCATCTACTGGTATTATAAATCGAAAAAAGAGATATACCTGTCGCTTGTCGATCATTGGTTCAATGAATACAGTGAGGGCGTGCTCCATAATTTGGAGAATAAAAAAAATGCCTCAGATCAATTAAAGGTCCTATTCGATTACTTCATAGATCAATTTGACCAGAACCCCGAAATATTCAAGATCATGGTGGAATTTTGGAGAATGGCAGGTCTGGATGATGATTTTAATTCAAAGTTACAGGATGTGTACTCTCATTTTTTAAAATACATAATTGACATAATCAAGAAAGGGATTGAAAACGGAGAATTCAAAAAGGTTGACCCAAGGATAACCGCACTCTCCATTGTGGTGAACATCGAGGGTATACATTGGTTCACTCTATTTGATAGATCAGGTGTTGAGGCCCATGAATATATTGATACGATCTCAGACTTCATCCTCAATGGACTAAAGAAAAAAAGTTAAATATGAATATCGAAGACATGATCCAATTAAAGACGGGTGGCCAGTGGCTGATTTCCCCTGCTGCACAAGAAAGAATATTTTGCAGAGAGTCATTCAGTGATGAACACAGTGAGATAGAGAAGATGGTCTTGGATTTTGCTAAGAACACCATTCTTCCAAACGTGGGTGAGATCGAAAAATTGGATGAGGGTCTAAGTAGGTCCATCATGGTGAAACTGGGTGAGCTTGGTCTGATCGGTGTGGACACTCCTGAAGAATTTGGAGGGACCGACCTTGACAAGATCACAGCTTGCTTGATCACAGAAGGCATTGGATGGGGTGGGTCCTCTTCCTTTTCATGTACCTTTGGAGTACAAACAGCAATTGGTAGTCTAGGCATTGTTTTTTTTGGAACACCAGAGCAAAAAGAAAAGTACCTACCTAAACTCATATCCGGTGAATGGATCGCCGCCTACGGGCTCACCGAACCATCCTCTGGCTCAGATGCCCTGGCAGCAAAGACCACCGCCACCCTCTCTGATGATGGGAAGTTCTACATATTAAATGGAGAGAAACAATTCATTAGCAATGGAGGTTGGGCAGATGTATACACCATTCTCGCTCAGGCTGATGGAAACAAATTCTCCGGATTCATAGTTGAGCGTGACACAGAGGGCCTTTCCATTGGCCCAGAAGAAAAGAAGATGGGCATGAAAGGCTCATCAACCACATCTTTGAAGTTTACCAATGCAAAGATCCCAGTTGAGAATCTATTATATGAGATCGGGAAAGGTGCCACAATAGCGTTCAATGCACTGAATATTGGAAGATATAAGTTAGGCGCATCCACTGTAGGAGGTTCCAAACAAGCGATCAAACAGACCATTGAATATGCACTTGAACGTAGACAGTTTGGACAACCAATTGCGAAATTTGACTCGATTATTGGAAAGATCGCGGATATCACAGTCCAAACATATGCTGCAGATACCATGCTATATAGAACTGTTGGAATGATACAGGATGCGATCGATCAATTGGATAAAAATAATTCAGAATATTACATACAGACCGGTGAGGCCACGGAGCGCTTCGCGGTTGAGGCATCCATGGCAAAGATAGTTGGAAGTGAGACCTCATCAATGGTCGTGGACAATTGTTTACAGATATTTGGAGGCTATGGATTCATTGAAGAGTATCCCATAGCCAAGGCCTATCGAGATGATCGAATCAATCAGATATGGGAAGGGACCAATGAGATCAATAGGATGATCATTACTGGGTATATGATGAAGAAGGTACTTATGGAGGAGATCTCACTGCGAGACCTGTTGAAAGGAACGGATGAACTATTATCTAGAAAGACCAACGGCGATGATCTTTTTTCAATAGAAAAACGTTCAATGGATGCTGCAAAATCACTCGCGGCATTGATCTTTCAAGAAGCTTTGTGTGAATTTGGGCAAGATCTAAAACATGAACAACAGCTTAGCGAGGCCATTGCTGACATACTCACCAATTTGTTCACATCTGAGTCCGTTATCTGTAGAGCTCAGCAAAACATCTCATCTGGTGAATCATCAAAGATGGCCTATAGCATAGCAAAAATAAATGTGGCGAATTCTCTGTTAGAGATAAAGGTACTCAGTTCAAAGTGTCTGAATCGAATATTTTCGGGTTCCATCCCATCTAAGACCTTGTCGCAGGTCACACAGATGCAGGATATTATGAAATTAGACACCGATACCATATCATTGAAAAGAGATCTAGGGAATTATGTTCTAGAGAAAAAGGATTATCCATTTTAAAAAAGAGGGAATAGATGATACATCTTAAAAAGAAAAAAACAGATCATAAAAAACATTATAAATCGAGTCGAAAAATATCACACATCGATATTCAAGATTTTGATCTTTGTGAGTTTTTATTTAATCCAGAGATCAGAAGATAGGAGAACAATATGTCTGATTCAGTGATAATTGACGCTGCCCGTTCTCCTATAGGAATTAAGAATGGAAACCTGGTTGGAATTCGACCAGACGATCTGACATCTCAGGTTGTATGTGGGTTAATGAATAGGAACAATGTAGAGCCTGATCAGATCAACGACCTAGTGCTCGGATGTGCATTCCCTGAGGGACCTCAGGGAATGCTCATGGCGAAAGGAGTTGCTATCCTGGCTGGGATACCAGAGACATCTGGAGGCGCGGTCGTAAATCGATTCTGTGGTTCATCCATGGACGCAGTGCACCAGATCAGTACAAGGATCGAGTCAGGTGACATAGATGTTGGAATTGCCGCAGGTGTGGAAGATATGTTCTCTGTCCCAATGGGAGGATTCAATCCTGATTTCCATCCTGAGCTTGCTGAACAGGAATATTATATTGGCATGGGAGAGACAGCAGAGACTCTGGCAAGTGAAGGAGACATATCAAGAGACGAGCAGGAACAATTTGCCATGGAATCACATGAAAAGGCATTGAATGCCTGGGAAAATGGAAGGTATGATAGTGAGGTCATCTCCATTGATGTGTACGGGGAGTGTGTGGTAGACAAGGATGAGGGTCCAAGGCAGCCTGATATTGAAAAGATCAAAAGCCTCGACCCTGCTTTTTTAGAGAATGGTACAATAACTGCCGCAACATCCAGCCCCATCTCAATTGGAGCAGCCGCAGTATTGATAACAAGTAGAACATATGCCGAAGATAATTCACTACCTATAAGGGCCACGATAAAGGGACGATCGGTTGTGGGTGTGGATTGGCGAAGAATGGGAATGGGCCCGTTACCTGCGACAAAGAAAGTACTGGAACGAGCCGACATGACAATTGACCAGATCGATGTGGTCGAATTGAATGAGGCCTTTGCTGCTCAGTCACTTTATGTGATCAAGAATGGTGGGTGGGACCCTAACAAGGTAAATCTAAATGGTGGCGCCATAGCACTCGGTCATCCCCTAGGTTGTTCGGGTGCCCGGATCATCACTACACTTGTCAATGTCATGGAACAACAAGGATCAAAGACCGGCCTGGCAACGATGTGCATAGGTACAGGGCAGGGAATCGCAACCATTTTGGAAAGGGATTGATAGATGTCAAAGAAAATTGAAAAGGTCGCAGTCTTGGGTTCAGGTGTGATGGGAGCACAGATCTCTGGTCATCTGGCGAACGCTGGTATCCCATCCTATCTATTTGATATGGACAAGGATCTCGCAGAAAAAGGAAAGAGTACCCTCACCTCATTAAAACCAGCACCTCTCTATAAACCAAAGAATGTTGACCTCGTCACTCCTTGCAGCTATGGTGAAGACATAGAAAAAATCGCTGAGGTTGACTGGGTCTTGGAGGCGGTCATTGAGCGTTTGGACATCAAGGAAAAGGTATATGCGAATATTCTCCCTCATTTAAAGAAAACGGCGATACTCACCTCAAACACATCAGGAATTCCTCTGGCAGACCTTACACATTCTCTTGCAGAAGATGTGAAAGAACGATTCATGATAACACATTTTTTCAATCCACCAAGATATATGCAACTGTTAGAACTTGTTAGAGGAGAACACACGTCTGATGATACCTATGATACGATGATCGCCTTTGGAGAATCTGTCCTAGGTAAGGGGATCGTCCATGCCAAGGATACTCCTAATTTTATCGGCAATCGTATTGGCGTCTTTGGAATGATGACAGCGGTGGATCTTGCCATTGACCAGGGCCTCACTGTTGAGGAAGTGGACAAATTGACGGGTACAATATCAGGTAGACCAAAGAGTGCCACCTTCCGCACGGCAGATGTTGTTGGGCTCGACACTTTGAAGAGCGTATCTCTAACGACCTATGAAAAGGCTCCTGAGGATGAGGAACGTGAAGTGTTCAAAATTCCTGATATTTTGGACAAATTGATCGATTCAGATCGTCTTGGACAGAAGACGAGAGCAGGGTTTTACAAAAAGAATGAGGATCGCTCGATCCACTCAGTCGATCTCATTACTGGTGACTACTCACCCTTTGGGTCGGTAAGGTTTGACTGTTTTCGCATTGCCAAGGACAGGCAAAGGTTAAGCGAAAAGATCATTGCCCTCTGTGAGGGAGATGATCGTGGTAGTAAATACTTTTGGGAATTGACCTCAAAGACATTGATATACAGTGCCAATCGCATACCCGAGATCTCTGATGATATTGTCAATATTGATAATGCCATGAAATGGGGTTTTGCATGGGATATCGGCCCCTTTGAGATATGGGACATCCTTGGTGTAAGAAAGTCTATAGACCGAATGCGTTCAGAGGGCAAAGAGATACCAGGATGGGTATTGCAGATGCTAGACTCTGGCAGAGAATCCTTTTATTCCGTTGAAAATGGTGCAAAAGCATTTTGGTGCCCAAAAGGCGAACACGCCGTTAAGATGGAGCAAGGTCCAAAGGTATTTGATCTTGCACTACACAAGACCGCTGGGCACACCTTAAAACGAGATCTGAGTGCAAGTGTGAATGACATGGGTGATGGCATCTTAAACGTAGAATTCCATTCCATCCTGCAACCCAGGCTCAACCCGATCGATAGTTCATATATAGAGATGATCGATCATGCAATAGATCTCATTGATGACGGGCAATATCGGGGCATGATCATTGCCCACCAGGGAGCAAATTTCTGTGCTGGAGCCAACCTTAATCTACTACTGGAACTGAGTCAAAATAAACAATGGGACGCATTGGATTTTGCTGTCAAGACAATGCAAGACATGACCCAAAGGGTCAGATTCTCAAAGGGACCTGTTGTTGCGGCCCCATTTCAGTTGACCCTTGGTGGTGGTACTGAGATCATCCAACCAGCAGCACACAGAGTGGTAGCCTCAGAAACATATATGGGCCTTGTCGAGGTTGGAGTTGGTCTGATCCCAGGTGGAGGAGGAAATCTCAGAATGATATTAAACGCCATGGAAGAAGGGAAAGGTCGTATGGGTGCATTTCAAAAGATTCAAAAGGCCTTTGAGACCATAGGATTTGCCAAAGTAGCAACAAGTGCAGATGAGGCAAAATACCTTGGGCTATTGAAGAAAGATGACACTGTCATCCTAAATCGTGATCATTTGATACAGGCAGCCAAAGACAAGGCTCTTGAAATTGCAGATGGATATATTCCTCCCAAGTACAATGACGGTCTAAAACTGCCTGGAGCCGGTGGGCGTACCGCATTGGCCATGGCACTCAAAGGATTCAAGGTACAGGGAAAGATCTCAGATCATGATGCCAAGATCGGGGAGAAGCTTGCCTATGTCTTGACAGGTGGTGACCAAGCAGGTCTTACAAAAAAAGTGGATGAACAATACATCCTGGATATTGAGCGCGAAGCATTTATTTCTCTAGCAGGCGAAAAATTAACTCAGGATCGAATCAGTTATATGTTGAAAAAAGGAAGACCTCTTAGGAACTGATCATTCCACTGGTATCCGCCTTAAACTCTTTTCATGAAATAGATTCTCATTAAGGCCTGAATCAGTGACCAGATCAGAGAAGATTACCTCTGTACTATGATCATCGATCACATCTTTCACATATACTCTCTTGATCAATTGATATTCTCCCCTCTTTTCATAAGAGAATTCTTTCTCTTTCTCAAGGTTGCCTCTCCTATTGAAAGATTGTTCCTTCAAGATCGTCATGCTGACCTTATCAACCCAAGAGACGTGTCTCTTGTATGATGATCTGGCCTCCTTTTTTGGGATTGTCTCTAGAACATAACACTCTTTTCCTGACCATTGATCATCATCCAAACGTGTGTAGTCATTTTTGACTAACTCTCTACTGGATAGATCCTCATAGCTGAGGTCTGACCCCATGAATGAGTCTCCTCTCTTCGTGGCTGATATTCGCCTTACCCTCTTGAACGCGGGTAGCCACATACGCATCTCATCATCCTTGTCCTCATGCTCTATCTTTAGGAATGAAATACCACGATCATCCTTTGGCTCAATGAACCAAATGATCTGTTTTCTATTGCCATCCATGGACTTTGATATCATCCTATGGGTCCTGACCTTACCTTTTGAATTGGTCAAGATCATCTCAGTCTCATTGGTCAGGTCCTTGGGAGAGGGACGCTGATCGATCATTTCAGCTATCTCATGACCCGATTGTGAAAAAACGATCATTGGAATCATCATGACAAAAAAATATTTCATATCAACGGCCTTTTTTTATTAGGTGATCTGTTAATAATTCTGTGG
>CALCSS010000110.1 GCA_937893835.1 uncultured Fidelibacterota bacterium | reverse complement strand
ATGATTTTTCTGAACCCCCATCTCCTGATCGATGTTGTACTTAGCCAGTCTAATCGTTCCAAACATGAGGGGCATAAAAGAAATAAGAAGTCCCAATAATGGATGCAGACCGTCCACATAAAGTGAATATATTAAAACGGATGGTACAACGCAGAATGAAATAGTATCTGCCATTGAATCAAATTCCATACCAAACTTTGATTCTATACCTAATAGGCGAGCTATTTTGCCATCAAACACATCTAAGATTCCCGCAAGCATTATTGCAACACCGGCTTTCAATGGCTCATTATTGATTATTAGGCCTATTGCCAAAAATCCTAAGAACATATTAGTCAATGTAATGATATTGGGTATGAAATGTTTAGGTTTTTTTCGCATTTTTATTATTCTTGTCTGTTTTAAATGTACCAATAATTGTACTGTTTCCCACAACTTTCTGTCCTATTTTAACATTTAAATTTATTGTTGATGGGACTATCATATCAATCCTAGATCCAAAACGCATAAAACCCAATCGGTCTCCTATCTCCATTGATTCGGCTTCTTTTGCATAACATATAATGCGACGTGCCAGAAGACCTGCTATCTGTACAATTCGAATGTTACCAGCCTTTGTAATGATTTTGATTGAATTTCTTTCATTCTCATCACATGCTTTATGATCAAATGCCATAAAAAATTTGCCCTTTTTATATTGAATCTCCTTAAAGGAACCACCTATAGGCATACGATTTACATGTACATTAAAAATATTTAAGAAAATAGATATTACTATAGATTTCCCAATTTCTTCATCATTGACCGCCTCTAGTCTGATGATCTTCCCATCTGCCGGCGATACAATGAGATTATCGCCTTTTGGTAATAATCTTTTGGGATCTCTAAAAAAGTTCACACAGAATAAGAAGAAGAATCCCATTGTTAACGGGAAAAAGATATTAATCCCATAAGCAAGATAAATCCAGATTAGTAATGCTGTGGCACCAAATAATGGATATACAAATATTTTTCCTTCCTTGGAAACAATCATAAAATAGCTCTATTTAAATTTTGCCAGTTTCATCTTAATCTTTTTGTATTTTCCATTTCTAAATATTTTCAATAGTACCAAATCACCAGCTCGAATATCATTTTCATATAATACTCTTCGAATATCACTTGGTTTATTTACATCAACACCATTAAAGGTCAATATCACATCTCCTATTTTGAGGCCAGATCTATCTGCTGGACTTGATTGTGATATGTCTAGTATTACAACCCCTTTGACAAATGGTGCTTTAAGATAATTCGCTACCTTACTATTCAATGGTTGTACATACAGCCCAGTGTAGACCCTTCGGTCAATTTCCCCTGTCATTTTTAATTCTTTTGCGATTCGCTTCGCATTATTAATTGGAATTGCAAAACCTATACCTACTGATTCTCTATTTATCTCAGAATCCCTAAAAATAAAAGTATTTATCCCAATAACCTTGCCAAGCGAGTTAACTAAAGGCCCACCTGAATTTCCTGGATTGATAGCGGCATCTGTTTGAATCATATCTTGAAATACCTTGCCTGATTGCTGCATTCCAAAATCCATATTGGTTGCACTAATTATGCCTATGCTTGCAGATGGTTTGTTACTTACTGAAAATAATTCAAAGGGATTTCCTAGAGCAATCACCCATTCTCCAATAATCAAATCATCTGAGTCATCAAGCTCAGCGAATGGAAAATTGGATCCTGCTAATTTTAATAATGCCAAATCTGATGTCTCATCAGACCCAACTATTTCTGCTTGATATTCATCACCACCAGATAGTGTCACTGTTACTTTATCTGCATTCTGAATCACATGATGATTGGTCATCAAGAACCCATCAGGGCTAATAATAACTCCACTACCTGATGTCTTCATTGGATATACCTCTCTTGGAAACATAAAACCAAAAAAAGGGTCAAAAGACACTGAACTTAAATGCTGTTCAACATTTATACTTGCCACTGCTGGACCAATCTTTTCTATTGCCCTTGTTATGGCAGTATGTCTGGAATTAGTTATATCATCTGCATGAGTATATGCAATAAAAAATAAATATAAGAACAGGTTATATAGGATTGACCTATTATACATAATTAATTTTTTCCAAAATCAGACCTTGAGGTGGAGCCTTGAATATTCGCACATTTTTTCTTGGATTATTAAGCAAAGATTGAAATTCTAATTCAGTGAACCGTTGATTACATACTGCAATCATTGTACCAACAAGGTATCGAATCATATGATGAAGAAATCTATTGGCACTGATTCTAAATATAAACATATTATCTTCAAATGACCATTTGCTATCAAAAACTTCGCACATTGTATCTTTCATTTCTTCACGATACTTAGAAAAAGATAGGAAATCTTTATTACCAATCAATTGGCCAGCAAGATGATTCAAACACTTAATATCTATTTTAGTAAGAATCCAACATTGATTTCCATATAATATTGATGCACCGGAATAACACTGATATCTATAATACCTTTTTTTAGCATTAAACCTAGAATGGAAATCACTTTTAACTTGTTCTATGTCTATTATCCTGCAATCTTGCGGCAGGTTCGAATTCAATGCATTTTTTATATCTTGGACATTCAATGTGGATTTAAAATCAATATGAGCTACTTGCGCCAATGCATGTACCCCAGCATCAGTCCTACCAGAGCCATGTACAATTATCCGACTTTGTCTATTTGATAATTTTTTTAATGCATTTTCAATAGTGCCTTGTACTGTTCTACCCTGTTTTTGCAATTGCCACCCAAGGTATTTAGTGCCATCATATTGAATGATCAACTTATATCTAGAAAAAATAATGGACACCCATCATGCATATAGGAGTAAGAAAACAGATTATGATATCAAAGGTTTTAAACTCTAAAAAGGGGAATATACTTCTCCTATTCTTTTTACCATATCCACGCATAGACATATTATCGAGAATATTATCAGTCCTTTCAAGATTTAGTAAAATAAAGTCAGGAAGAAATTTTGCGATATTGATTATTTTGAACATATTTGTATTCTGGATATTCAATGCTAGAGCCTTTTGTGATCTTTGAGTCTGATTCCAATCTTGTTGTATACTCGGAAAAAACCTTAAGGTCATTTCAAAAAACAATACAATTCTATCAGCCCAACGCATGTTTAAGCCTGATGAGAACCAAATACTTCTTATAGATATTAATAGACTATGCGACCTAGACTCAATTGTGTAAAGATTCATAAGGCTAATCATTGTGAATAAACGTATAGTTGCTATTAATACATCTATAAATAAAATAGATATTGGTCTGAATAAAATAATCCAAGAGATTAAAAAAAATAGAATTCCTGATAATGGTAAATAAATAATATAAGGTTTTATATTGCGCCACCATTCACTCCAGAATGCTCTTTTATGAAAAAATATTATTATTACAAGAATAATATGACCAAATAACAAATATATATTTGTTGATAAAAGAATGGAGATTGAAAATATAATATAAAGGAATAGTCGAGAAATGGGGTTCATTATATTATTAAAATGTTATATGAAGACTTATTTCATTTACCTCATTAGTAATAATTGGTATAAAGGTAATATTATTAAGCCTTAATAGATATAATGCATCTATTGCAGAGACAATATGATTAAGGACAATTGCCCCTATGATATATTCACTCGCCTTTGCAAAATAGTCACTCCGAATACGCATCGTTTCAAACTTTTTCATATTTGTTCTAGTATCCCATGACCATTGTTCACTTTCACCATATAACTCATTCAAATATCTCCATCTTAAATGTTCGCTATTATGGTTATCAATATCAATGTAGTTCCCAATATCAACCCAATATTTATGGTTTTTATCTTCCGTACCTAGGATACCAGCATGCTCAACTGCAAATGACTCATACTGTAACATTTGATGATATGAAAACGTATAAGACCCTATACATGCTGTCCATAATGATAATTCAATATTTGAAAAAAACCTGGATCGTTTATTATCCTGTAATGTTTTCTCACCCCACCCTGGTACTAAAATAGATTTGAGTATTGGGCTCATCTTATAATTTTGCCCCTTTGAAAGTGACAAACATAACATAATAAATATTACTTTTTTATACATGAAAAAACTGGACCTATGAATAGGAAAATTACAAAACAAAGTGATGCAAATACATCACCGTATTTTGTATAAAAAGTTCCTGATTTTCCCAATACTATATTTTCTTTGAATACGACTTGCTCTCCAAGAGGAATTTCTCTCTTCACTTTACCACTAGGTAGGAT
>CALCSS010000109.1 GCA_937893835.1 uncultured Fidelibacterota bacterium | reverse complement strand
GGTCCAGTTCTTATGGTGTTTCCCTTTAGGTCATATATCCTCATTTGTGCTTTCGTATAGACAGGAACATCGAATCGCAACTTTACCGAATTATTGAATGGGTTTGGATGTGCGGGGTGGAGATTGAACTCACTGGGTATGATATCGGTATCAACACTAAGAGCATCCTGAATGGTAATGCTTATGGATAGAGTGTCACTCGAACCTGTCACCCAACCATTGATCACAAGGAACAAAAGAAGGAATCTTTTTGTCATCTATCTGAGACGGGATCTACCTGGTGTGACTCTAATGGATGCTCGACTTCCCTGACCATCATCGACAATGAATGATATGTCCGTATAGACTCCAGCCTGTAAGTAGGTTGGGGTCCATGAGAATGTAGACGTTCCATCTTCATTGTCAGTGAATGTAGCGCCAGAAGGTAGGTTAGAGGATGTCCATGATAGTTGGTCTCCATCCACATCAGAGGCCGTGATGGTGAAATTTAGTTCAACCCCTTCCGTACCTTCTTGGTCGGTCAATTCAGAAATGATAGGAGCATCGTTCACTGCTGTGACAGTCACAGCGAACTGGTCAGAGTCAGTTGCTCCATTTGCATCGGTCACGGTGACCGTGAACGATATCTGCTCAGATATATTATAGTCAGAAGCTGGGGTCAGTGTGAGAGTGGTGCCATCAATGCTTGCAAGCACGGTCTCAGAACTTCCGCCAGACACTGTAAAGGTCAGATTGTCCCCGTCAGCATCGGTAGCCTCGAGCGATATGGTGGTAGTGATGTCCTCCGTCATGGTCTGATCGGCTATATCGGTAAGCACTGGTGCGTTATTGCCAGTTACCGTCAGTACCCCATTGACATTGGAAGTTCCATCCCATACGCCACCACTGCTGGATGAGTAACCGCCATAGGCATAGGTCTCTCCTCCATCTATCGAGAAACGACTTGAGTAATAATAGGTACCGATGTCAGTGATACCTGTCCCGATGTCTGCTTTGTACTCATCGTTATTACCACTGTCGGTATTGTATTCAGCGGTCACCCAGGTCCACTCCGACCCAGATGGGTCTGTGTTACTAGCGGAGTAACCGATCCATGCATTGATGCCGCTCCCTTGGCCCTCAGAATCAGTGATGCCTGATTCATAGACCTGTGCATAAACATCAAAATTCACACCCAGTTCAATGGAACCATCTGCGGGCCATTGTAGGTTGACCCAATCTATGCTATTGTCATTGATGGTAAGTTGAATGTTCGTTTCATCAGTTGAAGCAAAAACTGATGAGATCAACATTAGTATCATTATTTTTCTCATATTGTGACTCCTAAAAAATTTAATTTAACAATCCATTCCATTGGGAATTGCGTATGATCTGTTGCTAATGGAATTAGCGTGGTACCAATAATTTTAATTCGATCTCATAATATGCATCAACATGATATGCACCGTCATTAGTTGTGAAATCAATGACCAGTGTATGAGATCCTGGGTCTAATGTTTGTTGATCAGCAGGATTTACCAATACTGAGTCCGATAAGCATCCAAGACCACCGCCAGGAGCTTGTCCATCACCAATGACAACACCATTCAATAGAAACTTGATCAGATCATATCCTGCTGACTGGGCCTCACCAATTCCTGAAAAATATAGATCTAAAGTAACAGGAGATGAACCAGTGATTTGAATATTGGCTGTTGCCGTTCCCTGCTGTGTGTTAGGATTGCCTCCTTCTTCAACGCAATTCGCACTGTTCTCCACTTTGAACTGAAGGGACTGAGTCACTTCTCTGTCTGGAGTTTCCTGGGCCGTAATATTCCACCCATAATCAGCATTTTCTACGCTTCCATCCCAATAATCAGTCACGCCTGTATTATTGTCGTTTGATGAATTGGGGCCATTTAATAATCCATTATCAGTCAATGTCCATTCTAAACCATTTACTGGAACGGGAGTGGGTAGGTTCACCCGTACAGAGATGGTTCGTGCATCCGATGAACCAAGGCCATCAGAGACTTTGCAGGTCAACAGATAGACACCTTTCTCATATGGAGGAATCCACTCTGTGGAATCAGACCGAGTTGAGAATGTTCCGCTTGAGGTTTCCCAGCTAAATGAAAGTTTATCATCATCTCCATCCTGTGCTTCACAGTAGAGCATAATTCCTTGTCCTGAAACAGCAACAGAATCACTGGCTGAAAAAGACAATATCTCAACCGCGTTGTTCTCCATTTCACATCCCACCATTATGAGCATACCAGTAAAAGTATACCAAATATATTTTAGATATCTCATTCGACAAGGATCTCTATTGTTGCAATATCCAGTCCATCACTCTCATCTGTGACACTACATGAAATTGAGTACTTACCTAATTCCAATGGAGCAGTCCACATGGCAGTATTATTTGATTCTTCGCTAACAACCTCGCCAACCGAGGAAAACCACGCATAACTGAGGCTCTCACTCTTGAGTATGCTTGAGTCATCATCATCACTTGCCTTACAGATAAGGCTGACAATACCTCCAGGTGATACAGGGTTAGGGTCAGCGGATATAGAACTAATTACAGGTTCATAGTTATGGATGCAACTTGGTAAGGTTGTTACAGTTAATAAAATAGATAATACTAAAAAAAAATTCTTCAAGATTAAATGTTTTGTGATTGTTGATGGTTAATATAATAATAATATTTGAACCAAAGCCATTTATCATCCCACAAACAAAACCCCCCAAGAATATGGAGAACATTGTAAATTTTATAGATGGGACTTTTAGAAAATAAGATCGCTATCATCACCGGTGGTGGACGTGGAATTGGTCAAGCCATCGCTCATCAATATTGTGAGGAGGGTGCGACGGTCATCATTGCTGAATTTGACGAACGATCAGGGCAGGAGACTGCTGACTCGATCGGTGGTTACTTTGTCAAGACAGATATCAGTGACGAAGAAAGTGTCAATTCATTATTTGAATATGTGAAAACGAAATTTGATCGGTTGGACATTCTTGTAAACAATGCCGGTGTGCTGCAGGACAGCACTTTGAAAAAAATGGAATCTGACC
>CALCSS010000108.1 GCA_937893835.1 uncultured Fidelibacterota bacterium | reverse complement strand
ATATAATTACCCAATAATTCTATTATACATAATATATGTTATACGCAATTTAGAATATAATTAAGGTTTAAGAGGGTAACTGGGCTTTAAAGAGATTCATTTTATCGTTTTCCCCTATAAGAAGTATCGTATCATTCATTTCAAGTATACTATCAGAGTTAGGATTGATTATTGAATTTCCGTCCTCTTTGATGATCCCGACAATAGAAACTGAAAATTCTTCCTTTATCTTTGAATCCTTAATAGAAATCCCATCATATTTTGTTAGACCTGTTAGTGAAATCTCATCAAGTGTGAGATTCATTTCACTATGTTTAGGTGAAATGACAGATATTGAGTCCTCGACCTGAGGTTTTGAAAGGATCTCGGCCATTCTGTGCCCGCCCGCTGTATATGGATTTACAACCTTGTTTGCTCCAGCCCTTAGCAATTTTGATTGATTATCTTCTTTTGAGCACCTGCTTAGTATGAAAAGATCAGGATTAGTCGTTTTCATTGACATTGTAACAAATAAATTTTCTTGGTCAGTATCTAAGACCACTGCCACACCTATGGCTTTGTCAATTTTCGCATCTTTTAATATTTCTTCAGATGTAGCATCTCCATTGATACAAAACATACCCTTTGATCTAATTTTTTCTACCTTTTGATCATTATTTTCTATAATTAAGAATTTCTGACCTTTTTCTTTCAGTTCTTTGGCAATAACTGCTCCCATCCTGCCGTATCCACAAATTATATAGTGATTTTTTAGTTTAGATATGTTTTTGATCATCTTTTTATTCCAAAATAGTTTAGATTGAATGAATTCTTCATTGATTGCTCGTAGCAATGCACCAATTCCTGTAACACCAAATATGATCAATAGAATTGCCCATATCTTCCCAATATCACCAAGCTCATGTACCTCTCCATAACCGACTGTTGATAATGTGATAATGGTCATATATAGACTATCTATCCAAGACCACTTGCTTCCCCCAATAATATAGAAACCAACGGTTCCAATTGATATAAGAAAAATAAAATATATTACGATCCTGGTTCTTTTTTCAAACATCGAGTTCATTCTATCATTTCCACCAATAATAATAGATCAATAATATTTAATTTGTCATTATGATCAAGGTCGCCTATGCCTAGTGTGTCTTCTGAAATTGTTTGATTTGATAATAAAATTGCTACCAGTGTGATCAGGTCATCTACATTGATGATCCCATCAGTGTTAATATCTCCTAGGATCATTATTGGATCATAGTCGAATGTATAGTCCCATATGCCTCTGCCGTAGGTGCCAAACCTAACTGTATGTATCTCATCTATATATTCTACACTCCAATATACTTGTTCTGGAGCGCCTGCCTCAGACATAGATTCCCATACACCTTCTTCAGATGAGTATGCATAGGGCCCTACCT
>CALCSS010000107.1 GCA_937893835.1 uncultured Fidelibacterota bacterium | reverse complement strand
GGGATTGACCTGAATCGGTCCCCAACTGCGACCAGTCAATGGGACGATACTGTAACTTTTCTTCATAATCACCATTGTTATTCGCATCGGTCCATCCGGTTTGGAGACCAAATTCCTGCCCCTGGAATACCATGGGAATACCCAATGATGTAAAAAGGATACTTGCATAAAATTTGTCACGTTGGCGTGCTTGTTCCACAGAATAATTATTGAAAACGACCATTTCCTGAATGATGGATTGCTCATCATGGCTGATCATATATTTTACTGCCTGTCTACGATCAGAATAAGCGCTACCCATATTGGAATACTCATGGAGATTGACCACCTGATTCATGAATGTCGATGCTGAGTTATATTGCCCATGGGCATCGTTCAATAGAATGTCATGAAAGCTATCATGCCACGATGAGGTGAGAGGGGTCACATCAATAAGCCAGGGGTCTGCTGGTAGATGCTCGGCGATCTGATAGATGGTTGGATCTGTGGCCTCAATGGATGCTGTCCATGCAGGTATACCAAGGTCAAGTTGGCTTAATTGCCAGCCTAGATATCTTGTTGCATCGTAACGAAAACCATCGATCCTATATTCATCGATCCAGATATGACTTACATGGTCAATATAGTCTATGGTGCGTGGATTGAAATGATCAAGATCCAACATTCCCCAGGTACCCTCTGTTTCATTTGGATTCAATTCATTTGATCGCTTGATGTATGGATTCAGATCATAATCCGGTTGTATCTCCCACAGTGGACTGGATGAGCGGATATGATTCCAAACCATATCAATTATGACCGCCATTCCTCTTGAGTGTGCCTCATCAACAAGCATCTTAAATTCCTCTGGGGATCCATAGCTAGACTCAAGAGCAGACATCAGTTCAGGGTCATATCCCCAGGAATGTGAACTAGGGAAATCTGTGATCGGCATAAGTTCAATTGCATTGATACCAACTGATCTGAGATGGTCAAGCCTTTCAATCACATCCTCGAACTTACCTTGCCCGCTTCCCTGTGCCGCAAAATCATCAACATGTAGCTCATAGATGATCAAAGTATCCAGACTTGGTCTTACATAGTCCACTGACTGCCACTGATAGTCATCCGCTGTTGACCCACCACCTGGACCTATCTCGATCCTTGTACGACCATTGGTAAGCCTTCTAGAAAGAGGGTCTACGATCCTAACTCCATTCAGAAATAGATATTCATATTCATATTGACCATCTGGAAGATCAAGATCGATCCACCATATGTCCTCAAGAACCGGGTCCTTCTTCATGAGCATGGCATCTGATTCCTCTCCTGATGAACCTGGAGAGGTCACAATAACCCTGACCACAGGCTGGTCTGGTGCGTAAATAGCTAGATACATAGTGTCGTCTATCCAATTAGGTCCCATTTTTACCTCTGCTGGGAGGGACTCCTCAATGATGTCTATTGCTCCAAAATCACAAACCGTGTGGAGCTGACCATCTATGGATGCCTCGACCCAAATTGGATCGTATAGCGACAATGCTGGTTCAAATGGTATGTAAAACACACCGTTCTCATCGACATGCGCTGATCCAGAGAGTGTGTCACCCCCCGTCCAATATTGAACAAGGTCGATCGTTCCATCAGTATAGATACCTGTGCTGAACCCAACCACCTCATCATTATCAGACAAATGCCTTGCAGGTTGAAAGAACAATGGATCGGTCACGTTTAGAATTGAATTGTTCCACCCATCATTCGTCATCTCAGTGGACCCAATAG
>CALCSS010000106.1 GCA_937893835.1 uncultured Fidelibacterota bacterium | reverse complement strand
ATATTGCGCCAGATCTAAACGGAGAGTTCCGGCAACGGACTTCATTGCTTTTATCTGAGCATTCCCACCTACTCTGGATACTGATAGCCCAACATCGATAGCAGGCCTGATACCTGAATTGAACAGGTTGGTCTCTAGATATATTTGACCATCAGTGATCGATATGACATTTGTTGGAATATATGCTGACACATCACCTTCCTGAGTTTCAATGATCGGCAAAGCAGTTAGCGATCCACCACCAAGATCCTCAGATAATTTTGATGCACGCTCCAATAGGCGACTATGAAGATAGAACACATCACCTGGGAATGCCTCTCTACCTGGAGGACGACGCAAGACCAAGGACATCTGACGATAGGCAACGGCCTGCTTTGAAAGGTCATCATAGACAATGAGTCCATGCTTTCCATTGTCTCTGAAAAACTCACCCATCGCAGCACCAGCATACGGAGCTATGTACTGCATAGGTGCAGGATCAGATGCATTTGCAGCAACTACGGTTGTGTATTCCATGGCGCCATGACTCTCCAATTCCTTGACCAAGGCAGCAACTGTCGAGGCCTTCTGTCCAATGGCAACATAGATACAATAAACTGGGTCATCAGTATTGTGAGTATATTTTTGATTGATAATAGCATCTATTGCAACTGCGGTCTTACCTGTTTGCCGGTCCCCGATGATCAATTCTCTTTGCCCTCTACCTATGGGTATCATGCTATCAACAGCTTTGATGCCTGTTTGCAGGGGTTCATTGACAGGAGATCGGGCCATCACACCCAATGCCTTTCTTTCTATTGGCAAAGAATGATCCGTACTTATTGGTCCCTTACCATCTATGGGCTGCCCCAAAGGATTGACCACTCTACCTAGCATTGCATCTCCTACCGGAACCTCCACCACACGCCCTGTTCTTTTGGCAAGATCTCCCTCTTTGACAAGGCGTGATTCACCAAAGAGAACAAGTCCCACATTATCTTCTTCGAGGTTCAATGCCATACCAAAAACACCATTTGGTAATTCAACCAGTTCAGAGCTCATTACATTTTCAAGGCCTGAGACACGGGCTACTCCATCTCCCACTACTAGTACCTCACCTACCTCTGAGATATCGACCGAACCATCAAACTTCTCGATCTGTTCTCGGAGCAATTGTGTTAATTGATCAGTTTTTATTTCCATAATTTCCTAAGGTATTAAATCTGCAGAAGTTCAGATCGAAGTGTCTGCAATTGGTTGTGAATAGATGCATCCAAAAAAGTATTATCAATACGAAGTTTGATACCGCCAATAAGGGCTGGGTCTACCTCCATGGACAACTCTGTCTGCTTGCCAAGCATTGTATCAAGAGATGTCTTTAAAGACTGAACCTGTGATTCACTCATCTCATGAGCAACAATTCCTCTGACCTGCAGGATATTTCTTCCTTTTCTATACATTGAATCAAAAAGGATGGAAATGTCCCTCAAATCATTGGGAGCCTTGCTACCATGAAGATAAGATACCATTTCATTGACCATAGGATGGCCAGATTCACCTAATATTGTATTCAATATATCTGTTTTTGTATTGCCTTTCATCTTTTTTGATTGAATGAAAACACGAAACTGACCACTACCAACAATAATATCATTCAATTGCATGAGTGCAATCTTCACCTCTTCAAGGACATCGTTCTGTTCTGATACTTTGAATAGTGCTGTTGCTAGGTCTTTTGGACTTAGGTTAGGCTTCATGTTCCTTTAGGTCCTGTATTGAACTTTCAATCAACTTTTGGTTATCTTCCATCGATAGATTCTTCCCGATCACACGCTCTGCAACAGACATAGTAAGAGCCACAACTTCCTGTCGAATCTCAGAGATCGCCTTATCCTTCTCAACCTGGATCTGAGCATGTGCCTCATCCATCAGTTTTTTACCATCCTCCTCAGCCTGAGATCTTATATCTACCTTTATTTTTTCAGCAGAGGTCTTTGCCTCTGACCTGATCTCTTGAGCCTCTGAGCGTGCTTCAGCAATTATCTTTTCAGATTCCTCATTCAAATGTTCCAACTCACTTCTTGCCTTCTTTGCATCTTCAATCGATGAACGAATGTCATTCTCTCGATTTTCCAAAGCCTGCAATAATGGCTTCCAAGCAAATTTTGCTAAAACAAAACAGAGTATGAGAAAAGTGACAATGGTCCATATGAAAAGGCCTGGGTCTAATTGCACCAGTGGATTTGGAGCATTCCCATGGCCATCATCATGAGGCACTGTTGTTGACTCATAGTGGTCTTTATTTGAATTTCCTTTTCGATGATCCATAAATAGGGTTCTTCTATAGGATGAGCATTAAGAAAGTAAATACTTCTGCTAGGATTGCGACACCTTCAAGAAGAAACAGTGGCAAGTTCACAGCACCTGTGATCTTGTCTGCAGCCTCTGGTTGACGTGCAATACTTTCAGCCGCAGCGGCTGCAAATTTTCCAATCCCAAGGCCTGCACCTAATACGATCAAACCCATTCCAATTGGGATAAATGAAGTTGCTGTCATTTTTATTTCCTTTTTATTTATTTAATGATGTACATGTATCGCCATGCCAACAAACACTGCTGTCAATAATGTAAAGACATATGCTTGAACGAGCACAACAATAATTTCTAAACCTGATATAGCAGCAGCCATTGGTACGGCTACAAGGGACACACCAATTCCCGCTCCGGTACTACTAAACATTTCACCAAAAATAGCCATAAGAGACAATAGAGCAAGCAGGGCTATATGACCCCCAGTCATATTTGCCGCCAAACGCATCGTTAAAGCAAATGGTTTGACAAAAAGGCCCATGATCTCAATGGGTATTAAAATGATATAGACTGGCCAAGGAAGACCATGAGGGACAAGATTCTTCCAATGCTGCATAAAGCCATGCGCCATGATGCCAGCAGCCATTATTGAGAAAAATGTGACCGTGGCCAAAGCGCCAGTAACATTAAAATTACCAGTGGCCGTGACACCGCCATGCAACATACCATTGACAAAATTATGTGAATCTGATGATGGGACACCAAGTACAAAACGATTGATAGCTCCCATCAGATCAAAGATAGGGACCATACCAATACCATTAGCAAACAAAATGAAGAAAAAGAATGTCAGGATCACTGGAGACCATGTCATGACCCATTTGTCTCCAACATTAGGTCTAACAATAGAATCTCTAATGAACTTTACGATGGCCTCAATGGCATTCATCCAGCCAACAGGAATCGATCTACCGCTAGATAAGAACCTTCTAATGGGTATTATGATAGAGACAGAGACCAATAATGCAACTACCCAAAGCATAAACACATGTTTTGTCACTGAAAAATCAATTCCAAATATCGTGGGGAGATGAATGATCGGATGGGAAATATCAGAATTGGAAACATGATGAATGATGTTGGGTCCAACCTGCTCCATTATGCTGTTGGATGAGTGGCCTACTTCTGTTGCGCTCATTGGGCTATTTCTTTATTTTGGATGGCACTATATGATTCTGAAATACGTTTGATTATGACCGCTTCAAGTACATGAAGCCCTATAAAAAAGCCAGAAAAACTACAAACAAATGGAATGGGTTGAAAAGAAGAATATTTAAATAAAAACAAGATAGATATACCATAATAGATCATCTTCAAAACAAATCCTTTGGCAATTGTCTTGGTCAGAGTAATGGAGCCCTTTTTTCGTGCTGAAGCGATAAAAGACATCGTCACAGTTCCAGCCAATATTGGTAATAACCACCCAATAAATATTCCGACCGCATGATCTCTAAATAAAATTAAAGAAATGATCAAAATGATCATTGAAAAGATCATACCTTGAGAAAACAACTTCAATGCTTTTGTGAACGCATTACCTTTATAAGATGATAAAAGCCAATGATAATACCTATAAAGATGCCACAAATTATTCCAATAGGTGATGAATGATTACGATCATCAATGTACCAACCAATATAAGTAAAAAGCAAGATCGATGTAATGAGACCATAAGACGCAGATGCAGCAGGTCCAGATTGCTTTATTATTCTTTGGAAGGATTCAAGAGATGTGTGTAAGCCCATTCCCTTTTTTTCTCCTTCTTCTTTCATAAGAGCAATGGCTGAATTCAGGAGTCACGTGCTGGCTCAATGATATCACACTTTCCCTCGAATTGTGCACCATCTTCAATGAGCAATTTTCTATAGATGATATCACCTTTTAACGTGCAGTTCTTTCCAAGAACAACTTGCCCATTGGATTGGATACTGCCTGTTACAGTACCTCCAACACGTATATCGCTTCCATTTATATTGCCCTCTACAATAGCTTCTTGAGCAACTCTTACCGGGCCTTTGGTATCTATGTCGCCGTTGACCTTACCATAGATAATTATACCTTCCTTAAGATGTATTGGCCCTTCAATACAAGCATCTGCACCGATCATAGTATGAACATTTTGAAAATTGATCTTACTCATCGATCAAAGTTAGATCTGATGTATGATATTCTGGAAAAAAGATAAATGGATCCATAGGGACAAATTCACGCCATACCTCAAAGTGAAGATGGGGACCTGTCGAGATACCTGTGCTGCCAACCAATCCAATGACCTCCCCACGCTCAACAAGGTCCAATTGTTTCATAAGATTCTCTTTGTTATGACCATAATGAGTAAAATAGTCATCACCATGATATAGAATGATCATATTACCAAACTCATATGTCCAACCTGAGAAGACTACCACACCTGATGCCGATGCAAGTATTGGTTCTCCTTCCTTTGCAACGATATCAATACCGTTATGGACTGGCTTGATAAAAAGGCCCTGATTCTCTGATCGTTGAC
>CALCSS010000105.1 GCA_937893835.1 uncultured Fidelibacterota bacterium | reverse complement strand
TTATCTGTTTGGTGTAATTGGATTTTTTACTTTACCGGATATCATTATTTATTTTAATACAATTCAGGATCCGACCTATAGAATACAGGGTTTTGCAGCAATAATTTCTGTAATGATCTTCTTACTTTATTTTGCAAGAGAAGCATTCTTACCCCAATCAGATACATCTGGATAACCTATTACCTACCAACCAATAACCACTTTAGTGGTTTAATAATATTCTCAATAACTAATAATGTATTCAAGTACCACATTCGTGGTATTTTTTGTTTGTGGGATGATGGGTAGATTGCTGAATGGTAAGCCATAGGATTTTATTATCATTTATAACCGTTATCATCTTTTCCTGCAGTACAAGTGAGGGGACTGCAGACATTATCATCGTTGCACCTGTATATACTATGAACGAGAAACAGCCATGGGCTGAGGCTGTGGTGCTCCAAGACGATAAGATCATTTTTGTTGGTGATAGAAGCAAGGCCCTATCTCACAGCAATAACTCAACAAGAATGATCAAAAGACCTGGTGGTATGGTGTTGCCAGGGTTCATTGACTCACATGTCCACCTGCTATGGGGTGGTATTGAGATGAGTGAGTGTCAACTGAATGGCCTGTTAACACGCGAACAAATATTAGAAGCAATTACAGAATACGTAGTCGCACATCCTGAGGATGATTGGATACGTGGCTATGGATGGGACCTTACGGCATTTCCCAGTGCTAGTCCTCGTAAGGAATGGCTGGATGAGATATGCCCCGATAGACCTGTTTTCTTGTTCTCTTATGATGCACACTCAGCTTGGGTTAACTCAAAGGCCCTATCATTGGCAGGTGTGAACGCTGAGACGATCGACCCTGAGAATGGGCGTATAGAACGCGATCCAGATACTCGGGAACCTTCTGGAGTCTTGCGCGAGGATGCGATGGAGTTGGTAGAATCCTTTTTACCACCTTATGGTAAAGATGAGATCGAGGATGGTCTACAGATTGCCATAGCCAAGGCCAATTCTTTAGGTATAACCACAGTATTTGATGCAGGCACAGGTCCACATGATGGTCTAGATATATATACGAGAAGTTCAACGGACCAAACCGTGACCATGCGCATCTCAGCATCTCAGTACGCCAATCCCAACTCATGGAGAGATGATCTCGAGAGGTTGAAAAAACTCAGATATGAAAATGAATTTGGTTTCATGAATACGGTGAAGATATTCGCGGATGGGACCATCGAAGGCGGTTCAGCCGCACTCAATGATCCCTATGAGGGAACAAGTGACCGCGGTATGCTGATCTGGGACCCTGATACACTGAATGAGGTCGTCTCAGAATTTGAGAGTGCTGGGTTTCAGGTACATGTGCATGCCATTGGCGATAGGGGTGTACGAAGGACCCTGGATGCATTTGAGCATGGAAGAAGCGTGAACGGACCAGGTGATAGGAGGCACATGATATCACACGTACAGTTGGTGCATCCTGATGATGTACCACGATTCGAGGAACTTAACGTCATTGCCAGTTTCCAGGCCCTATGGGCATATCCAGATCAATACATCAAGGAACTGACATTGCCAGTACTAGGTCCGATCCGTTCAAATTGGAACTACCCCATAAATAGTATCCTATCTTCCGGTGGAATAGTGGTAGGTGGAAGTGACTGGACCGTTTCCTCACTGAACCCTCTTCATGCGATAGAGGTTGCAGTCACAAGACGTGAACTGGGCAATGAGAATGGAGAAGCATTGGCACCTGGTGAGGCAGTGGAACTTCAGACCATGCTCCATGCATACACGAAAGACGCTGCATTTGGTGTATTTCTTGAGGATGAGATCGGCTCAATTGAGAAAGGTAAATTGGCAGATGTGATCATCTTGGATAGGAATCTATTTGAGTTGCAATCCCATCAGATCCATGGTGCAAGAGTGGAGATGTCCATCTTCAATGGACAGATCGTTCATGACAATCAATAATATTTGATATTGACCAAGTTCGATCATCATTTATTCTCTTGATCATTTATAAATGGATTTATTAGATGAGTAGTTTTAGCGTATTTATTTTGACCATAAAATTCAGTACCTTTACGCCTTATTTTTTCAAACAACAATGGAATTCATTTATGATCATGACTAAAATTATGCTACCTATCTTATTCACAGCTGGACTTATAGCACAGACTCAACCAGAGCCTGTTCCTGAACCTGAGAAGCCGGACATCTCCATCAATTTTGTCAAGGCAGATGATGAACTACTACTGAATTGGAGCGTTAATACATATGTAGGCTATCCTATTTATAAAGCCGAAAATTTTAGGAGATTTGATGATGATCATTTAGTATGGGGATTTTCATTGGGGACACCGATTGGGATAAAAACGGGTCTAGCTTATTCTACGCTTGATCTTGAATTGATTAACTTTATTTTTGGAAATTCTGACCCATTAGATGGGGAAGATGCCGAATTTGGCGAGACAGTGTTTCATATAGGTCTAAACAGTGGAATGTTCATCAATGACCTAAGCCTGAGTCTGACTGCAGCCGCAGGGAAGTATAGTGATGGCACTGGTTATATTGGTGCTATTAATATTGACCTTCCATACTGGGGTGATTATGAGGTTCGCAGTACCATCAGGTTTAGTGCAGTACCAACAGGCACCGATATTACCAGTGCTTGGGTTGACCTTGGTGTATCCTTAGGATATGAATTTTAATTATGTACAATTCTAAGATTGATTCAAGACCCCACATCAGTGGGGTTTTTTGTTTTTGGCATCATCGTTAGATTCAGTGATCAATGATGCAGCCAATTAATACTCTGATCCTCTTGATTTTAGGACTATCGCCATCTATCTATATACCACTTATCGTAGCCAGAGAGAAACGTCACCAAAAGAGATCTATTTGGATGGTGATCACCTTTTTGTTGGGTCTGATCCAATGTATGGGGTATTTAATTATTCTTTTTGCATTAGACCTATCTCTTTGACCCCAATGGTGATGAGGAAACTCTTTGAATGAAAAATACTGGAGATCTTAGTATGGATAATGATCAAGAGGAACTAGATCAGGATAATATGGGTGAGGCCGATGGTGGCCAAGCTTATCAAACGTTGGTGGATTGGGTAAAGACCGTTCCAGGTGCAATAGATGATATAAAGAAGAATGGTACTGAGGAAGACCTGCGAAGATACAAAGAAAAGGTCAAGATGGTAGTTGACAAACTCAAGGAAATTGAAAAAAAACTATCCGGTTGAGCAAAGATACAATAACATGACCATTATTTATTAGATATTATATATCAAATAATAATATAAGATAGATATGGTCTAATAATAAATCACATTGAATAGTATTTGGTGTGGATGTAGTTAAACGGCTCATGAATACTATCTCTCACAGAAGTTCCTATGATCGAATTATATATCCAGTAGGTTAGACCTACGGCAAATAATAGAGGAATGACTATCTCGATGATGATCGATAAGATTCCAATGGTAAAGGCAAGCGAGAATGGAAATATGGCACCTGCACCTAGAATGGGATGTTTGAGCATGAGCTCTTTGATTTTTCTCATGATGTTTCCTTTCATTATTGCAAAATAAAACATATTTCATGCCAGCATTGGATAATTGTCATTGTGACATCATTTGACTCTTTTACAAACATCATCTATGCCAATAAGGATATATATAGTTCCAAATAATCATTAACCTCTGCCATGCAATTCGCTATAAGATCAAATATTTTCTTATTTTTCATATTATCTAACATCCTCTCAGCAGATTGTTCTGATCTGGACTATGATGAATGTATTTATTGGTCAGGCTATTGTGAATGGAATGATGATACAGGCATGTGTGAGGATGCTGCTGGTGGCGGTGACGATGTTTCTTATGGACCATATGAATATGATTACCTGACAGAGTCAGATGGGATAAGGGGAAGTACTCTCTACAATGGAACACTTTTATATTACCCAATTGATGCGATTCCGCCTTACGAAAGCATAGTCCTTATCGATGCATTTGGAGATGAGTACGGTCTGCAAGGCTGGGCGCGGTATTATGCATCATACGGTTTCATTGCCATGACCATAGGGAATTTCGATTCTAGATCAAGAGATTTTGATTCTGAATGGGATTATGCAGATAGAGCTTTAGGTTTATTAGATGCCATTGAGACAATCAAAGAAGAAAATGAAAGAGATCAATCACCGTTAAATGGTAGTGTGGATACTAGTAGTTTTTCTGTATCAGGATACTCGACCAGCGGAGGAGGTGCACATACAGCGGCCACCATGGATCCTACACTAAGATCCGCGATCTTGCTCAATCCCGCAGTAGCATTCCTAGATTCGCTGAATTGTCCTTCTGAAACTGAATATTACTGTCTTATTGAAGAACACTTAGACCATGAGGTTCCTGTGTTGATCTTTGGGGGAGAAAATGAGCTTGATGAGTTAGTTACACCAGATGATTCAACATATGCTACAATGTGGGGATTACCTCAGTATGATTATGTTCCCGAGACAACGGATAAAATGTATTTTGAATCAGCTGGAGAGGGCCATGGTTCGTCAGTATTTCCTAGTGGAGGCGTTGCGGATTTTGCATTATTTTGGCTTAAATATCACTCATCGGGCAATGAGGCCTACTGTGATTCCTTGATCGTCGATCCAGGCAGCACATCTGAATTTCTCACCACTTTGAATTGTGACATAACGATCGATTATGATCTCAACGATGATGGGCTTGTGGATGACTCGGATCTGATATCTCTGATAATGTCTATCATCAACGATGATGGATTGGCAAATTCAGGAGATCTGAACTTCGATCAGAGCACTGATATCTTTGATGTGATCATTTTCTCTGATCATATGCAATGATGCAATATATGGTATCAAAAGGATAAACTTTTACAGTGATCATTAGATCGGTCATATTCGACCTCGATGGTACCCTGTTGGAGACGACCTATGAGATTCATTATATCTTCAATGAATTGCTCTCACTGAACGATCTGCCGATAAGATCTAGACAGTTCTATAAGGAAAACATAGGAAATGGAATAGAGCACCTGCTATCACGATGCCTACCAGAGAATTTTTCCGGAGATCATTCATTGTTACTACTACAAGCGAAGGAACTCTACGCAGCCAATTTAAATAAACGGTCATTTGTATTTGATGGCATTCTGGATGTCCTTGACAAATTATCGAAAAAGAAGGTCAAGGTAGGCATAGTCACCAATAAGATGCACCACCTTGCTGTACGCTGTGTCGATCTTTTCTTCAATGAATATGATATTCAAATAATAGGGGCAGATCATATCTATCCACGAAAGCCTAAACCGGATTCTGCATTGTCTCTGGCCAAGGTCTTTGGTCATTTACCATCTGAGATGTTGTTTGTTGGTGATTCGTCGGTTGATATGAAAACCGCAAAAAATGCTGGAATGAGATCTGCTGGTGTACTATGGGGAAACGGGACCCAAAATGAACTTGAGGATTGTGGTGCGGATATGATCTTTGCAAACACAAGTGACCTTGAGGCATTCGTTTCAACAATC
>CALCSS010000104.1 GCA_937893835.1 uncultured Fidelibacterota bacterium | reverse complement strand
AAAAAAGCCGATCATAAATAGCATAGTTACAATAGGAATGGAAATATTATCAGAACCTTTAGAACTGGTGATCTCTGCAATTGTTGCGCCAGTTGCAGTAAAAACTGCAAAGAGAAGCAGGTACATATTTGAATAGTTAAATAGGAGTTGACTTATGAAATAAACTAAGAATAGGGCACTGAAAAAGAATGCTACAGTACCTTGCAGTGTCTTCTTATCATCCCAAACAATAAATTCAATCTTGTTTGATGTCCTTTCTCCGATAAAGGCTGCAAATGGGTCCGACAATGCGAGTAATGATAGGCTAATGATCATGAATTCAGTGTATTGCCAAAACCCCATGGTTAAGATCAGATATGCAATTGGGAAATAAATCGTTCCATAAGTGATCCTTCTTTGAGAGTGGATACCCTTGAACCTTTTATCATTGTAAGCAAGAACATTTAAGATGATGAATGCCAATGCAAGCATGGATGGTTCATTTGATCTGGAAAAGATCAGTGGTGATAGTGTGACCAGTATTCCTATGGTGACATGAACCAATCGTCGGTTGGATTCAGGTGATAGGAAACCAAAGTTCAATGTCAATTCGCTTCCTATGACAAAGGTCAGTATCGATACTAATAATATGCAAAAGGTCCACCATTCATTTTCAAATGGGAGCCATAACGGAAATTCCATCCTTAAAATTATTCTATGAGTTTATAAATGGCAACGGCTTAACAATTTTAAAAAAATAGTTTAATTTTATATAATCATTTTGGAGAGATATAATGTTGGTTTCAGTCAATGATTTCGTAAAACGTCAAGTGATGGGCTCTGGAAAAACATATGCAAGGACATTGAGCTTTGAACAAGTGGCAGATCATGCCAGATCTCAGATGCAAAGAGAGATGTATAGGCCAGGCTATAGAGACGGTGTTAGGATAGTTATGGTCGAAGAATCCCTTGCTGGTGATTTTGTATGTCCATTTATTGAATTAGGTAAGGATACTAAGCTATGTTCAAGATTGGTCCGTAGACGACCAGAAGAAGAGTATTACATACAGACCAGGGCACTGAATGGCACACCAGTAAAAACAGGTAAAGTAGAACTTATATTATACAGGCATGATGTATTGTCTGAAAATGATGAAAATACTACTTCTTCAGAATGGGAATTGATTAGCATCAATGCTATTCCTGAAGGGCTTGATTCATTACCAATGGGTCCGGTGACCATGATGAGAAATCAATTGAATTTAATTGGAGGTACCAAAGCATCATATCTTTCAGAGGAATGGGCTGAATCTGTAAGATTTTGGCAAAAATATGTTCCATTGGAACCAAAAAATGAAGATGCATAAAAAGGTTTACAATTAAACAATGAATAATTAAGTTCATCTATAAGGCCATTTAGGTAATCCACAGTTAATTTGGCTAAAAAAGAAACCGAGGTAACATAATGCGGAAGTTATGCACTCCAAGCCTGTTCTCATATAGGTGGAGTTCCATCATCACACTGATTTTATTCATCTCCTCTGCACTAGGGCAAGGATATGAGGTAGTTGGTCGTGCATTTGATGAGTCAGGAAAGAAAATAGGTCCTGTTAGATTGGTCTTATATGATCAAGATAAAAAGAAGGTCATTGAGGTAGAAACGCCCAGTAGTGGAAAATTCAAATTAAAGAATATTCCTGATGGTAAATATGTTTTGAACATCTACGGGCCAGAAGGGCATGGTATCACAGAGAATATTACTATCAGTGGTGCGAAGATAACAGACCTTGAACCTCAATTGAGATCTAATCCAGACCAGGTCCAGGTCAAGATGGAGGCTGCGGGCAATGGGGCGTCATTGAATTGGCAGACCCTGTCAGGTTCTACAGAGTATATTGTTTATAGAGATAATAAGGAAGTAGGGACGGTTCGTGAGACCTTTTATCTTGATGCTGTAGGCCCAGGTCAGACATTCGCATACAATGTCGTTGCAGTAAAATCAGATAAGTCCATGGGGGGGAGGTCAATTACTGAATATGGAAAAGCATCGATGGCCCCACCTGAAAATGTGACTGCTGAGATTAAGAAGAATACGGTTAAGTTGGTCTGGGATGCTGTGCAAGATGCAACAGGCTATGCAATATATAGGGATGGAGAGAAGGTCAACTCAAATCCAGACAATGAATACACTGACTTTAAGTTAAAATTCGATACAGAATACTCATATACGGTTTCAACGCTTGATCATCACTCTGATGAGGGTAATCAATCGGCAAGCATATTCTCATCCACACATCCAGAAATTGCAAAAGTTAAAGGTCTAAAGGCTGAGAGCGGAGCCAATCAAGTTGCTCTTAGCTGGAAGACAGCAAATAATAGTATCAGTTACTATGTCTATCAAAATGGGACTCTCATTGACTCGACCACCAGTTTGACAGCGAGTATCACAACTGAGGCAGGTGCAGAAAATTGTTTTACAGTCGCAGGTGTTGACAAATATGGTTCTGTGGGTTCCAAGTCAGATGCCAAATGTGACAAAAGTCAATTCAGTCCTCCGGATACGATAAATGCAGTGAATGACAGAAGAAATAATAATTTGATCACTTGGAATTTTGTTGAGGGTGCTAGTTCATATAACCTATATGCAAATGGCAAGTTGCAGACCAATACGACCAAAAATGAGATCAATCTTAAGAAATTAAAATGGGAGACTGAATACGCTTACTACATCACTTCTTTGACCGAGGATGGAATAGAAGGGCCACCATCACCAGAATATAAGGCCACAACACCCAGCATATATATCATTGAAGGTCTCCTTCTTGATGAGACCGGAGATGCGAACAATGTCGATCAGGCGAAGGTATTTCTCTATGATTCATCAGGAACTAATATGTTGGAGGAGTTCGTTGTATCAAGGAACGGGAAATTCAGGTTTGACAAGGAGATCATAGCTGATCATTATACCATAATGGTCTATGGAAATGGAAGTGGAAATGGTGGTGATAGGGTCCATGTGACGAATGCAGATATTAAGGATCTAAGCATTGATCTATCCACAGAAGGACTAAGGCCAGATGTCTGGGTTGAGAGAGGAGTGGGGCAGCTTACGGTTCATTGGTCAGATATTCCTCAGGCAAAATCATATAATATCTATAAGAATGATAGACTGATCCAAAATATCACTGGAGACACCTCATACGTCGATATTGTGGCTCCAGGGGTTCCAACGTCCTACATGGTTCGTTCGATCGACCTGTATGACCTAGAGGGACCAACATCGAACATAGTTACAGAAAAAGCATCCTTTCCGCCACCAGATCTTTCGATCTCTGTTGTTGCAGGTGGTTATACGGTAGAAGGTAGTGGACGTCATATAAACCTAAGTTGGCCTGAGGTACCAGGAGTAGAGAAATATGCTCTTTACAGAGATGGTGAGCTACTTGCCAAGCAATCAGAATTGTTATATGAAGAGAAAGATCTAAAATGGAGTACGACCTATGTCTATGGAATCAATTCCATAGACGCAGATGAAATCGAGGGTGTGAACTTCGTTGACTCTGTCACAACTCACCCTGAAGTGTCCGCACCGATCTTCAAGTTAGAGGGTAAGGTAAATTCAGTTGAGATAAGTTGGGAAGCAATCCCTGGTATGGCAGGGAAATATAAGATCTTCAGAAATGGTGGCAACATAGCCGATCTAGATGCACTTAGTTTTATAGACCCTGTTACTCCTGGGACAGAATATTGTTATACGGTAGCGGCAGAGGATACCTTTAAGACGGTTGGCCCTGATGCTGAGATTCAATGTCAAAAAGGTTATTTTGCACCTCCTGGTAATTTCACAGGTAGAGTTCTTAGAAACTATGCCGCATTTACATGGGAGCCTGTCTTGGCCGCAACGGGCTATCGAATCTATAGGAATGGTGAACTGATCTTCGATACTCCAGAGGCCACAGAATTTGTTGATTCAGATTTGAAATATGATACTTATTATACTTATGAAGCATGCAGTTATGACCAAGAGTTGGATGAAGGCCCTAGAATAACATATCCTGTCACGACACATGAAGAGATCTTGGCCGTAGAATTGACAGCGGAAGCAGACTTGGAAAAGATCACTCTGAATTGGGAAAGATCAAACCTTCGTGTTGATCATACCTATAGGATCTATCGAGATGGGGAATTGGTCACGGGAACTACGAATACGACCTATGAGGACTTTGTCCCTCCGGGTAAATTCTATTGTTATGATATAAAGGTCAATGATAAATACGATACTGAAGGCCCTGCCTCAAATTCAGAATGCAAGAAGGTAATGGTCAATTACCCAAGGATGCTTCAAGTTACAGGAGATGTCAGGAGAGTCATGTTCAGTTTTAAGCAAATGGTCGGTGCTGTGGGATATAATATATATGAAGTAGACAAAGAGACAGACTCAACTACCTTTCTCACGAAGACCAAAAGTACAAATTATCAGCACAAGGGCCTGGACTTTGATACTGAATATTGTTATCAGATCGCAAGTGAGGATGGAGATGGAGATGAGGGCCCAAGATCACCAACAATGTGTGGATATGTACTACCGCCTCCTCATCTTACACTGATCGAAAAGAAGTTCATGGAGAATACTGGCAATGGCATGCTAGATGGTCGTGAGAATGGATGGGCAATATTCAAGGTTGTCAATGATGGTAGAAGCCCTGCAAGAGAACTAAGACCATGGCTCAAACCAGAGGCTGGCACTATGACTCCGTCGTTGAAGATCGATTCTGTTGAGACCATCCCTATTCTTGCTGTAGGTGACACGGCCCAAATAGAGATCGCAATATATGCAAAACTAAAGATCGAAAGTGGTGATAGGAATTTCTTCTTTAGGGTAGAGGAGTTTTCTGGACAGCATCTTGAACCAGAGCCCATATCATTTCCAACACTAAAGGTAACACCTCCAAACCTTGTGGTCACTGATTTTGCCATAGACAATGAATGGGGACAGCATTATGTGCCTAAGAATGAAGTGGTCACAATGACAATTAGGGTTCAGAATCTTTCAGTAGGTTTAACGGATACTGCTAGCATCAAATTTAGTCGTGATAGTTCTTTCATAACAGATGATGAGGATGAACTCCATGAGTTTGGTCTAATTACTGGTGGAGAAAAGATCGATCTGAGCTTTGAGGTCCTTACAAGAGAAGATAACTTTACAATAAAACTTGATCTATATGATTATTTTGAGACAAGGAAGACAGTTCCACTATATATAGAGACGATGAAGATCTATAAGGGAAAGAATGACCTGATATTCTATGAGACACCCTTTCCAAAAGACCTATCAATTGGAGCGAAAACTGTCGTGCCTGAGATAATCACCAATATACCAAGAGCATCCCTTGACACTGAGACAATAGGAATAGTATTAGGTAATCTTGCATTCTGGGACTCCACTATTGTGAGCAAACCCTCTACACAAGAGAATGTAAAACAGGTCAGAGAGTACTTTCACGGACTTTTTGGCATGGACGACCATGAGATGGTCCCTAGTCAGTATTGGTTGTTCAATGATGGCATATCCAGTAGTGATTTTAGATCTATTTTTGATCCTAGCGTGGGATATATAAAAAAGAAGATCGTATCGAATCTTGAGTATTCTGTAAAAGATAGTTTAGATCTATTAATTTATTTTTCAGGTGAGGGGACAACGCATAATGGTGAAAAGGTCCTCATGCCCTATGATGCAAATTCTAAGAATAGCCTTACATTCTTCCCTTTGAAGAACCTCTACTCAGACCTTGCACATATTCAATCAATGCCAGAGGTAGGTAATGTAACATTGTTCATGGATGTAGATTTTAATAACGCTGCGTTCGAACAAAATATTGTTAAAAAGGTTGAAGTGGAAGAAGATGCAAAGAAAAAGAAGAAAAAGAAGAAAAAGAAGAAAAAATCTGAAGAGCCTGTTGTAACTCTACCAAATGATTTGATGCCTCCAGAATCCATAACAGTATTTTTTGCATCAGATGTCTCTCAATTAGCCTACGAACACCCAGACCAAGGCAGTAGTATGTTTACCTATTATCTTCTCAAAGGTTTAAGAGGTGATGCGGATAATGGTGACAAAAGGGTCACGGTGTCAGAATTACATAATTATGTATTGAAAAATGTAGAGGATACGACCAAAACACTTTATAAGGACCTTCCTCAGGTACCGATACTCTTTACATCCAATCCTGATCGGGTACTCTACAAACTCCCTTAGACGATCATTGCTTAATTATCAATGCAAAATCTCTATCCATTAATTCTCTCTATAGCTAGAGTTGCACTTTTTGTATCTACATTCACACTCTCTTTCTCTCAGAATATTAGTGTCAGAGGCATAGTAAGAAACCCTGTTGATAAACCTGTAAAAAAGGCCGTTGTCACATTAAGAAATTTGAAAGATGAGGTCATTCACGAAGACCTTACAAATCGGAAGGGCGAATTTGATCTAGAGGACATTGAACCCAAGTTTTATTATTTGGTCATTGAACACGATGGTGAAGGCTCAAAACGTTTAAAGATCAATCCGAGAAAAAATACGAATGCAGACCTAACACTCTCCATATATCTCCAGGGGCAGGATGATAATGTAGAGTGCTATCTTTTTGGAGATGATCCTCCAACGTCCTTTGATCCAATCCTAAATATCAAAGATCTGGACATAAATACAGAACCAGAGCATATTGTGATAACTTGGAAGGATATAATACAGGCTAAACTATATACCCTATATGAGAATGGTGAGAAAGTATATGTTGGTGAAGATACCAGATTTGAAAAAGATGTATACCCCGGTAATGAGTACTGCTATACTGTCCAAGCATCAGGAAATTATGGTCTCCAGGGTGAATCGTCGCCATCCTTTTGTGGCAGTGCGCCAACCCAAAGTCCAAGGGATATTACCATAGAGGAATTAAAGAACTCACTCTCATTATCTTGGGGGTCTACTGAAGGTGCAATAAGTTATAAGATCTATCGGGATGATGAAGAATTGGATGTCGTCAATACAACCTCATTCTTTGATTCTGATCTAGAGTTCGCAAGAGAATATTATTATAAGATCACTGCAATAGATGGTATGAAAAATGAAAGCGCACCATCAATTGAAATAAAATCAAAGACACATGAATTCATTGATATTCCCATCCTTAGCTCAATGAACAGCAAGACCAATATCGTCTTGATATGGAATGAGGTTGATGGAGCAGTGAAATACAATATCTATAGAGATACAGAGCTCATTTCATCCACTGATGAGACAACATTTACAGATTCGATGCTACCAGGAAAGAAGTACTGCTATAGGGTGTCTTGCTTTGACCAATATGATATTGAGACTGAACTATCAAAGGACCATTGTACAAAGGTACCACTGACCCCACCCAAAGGACTCCAGGCAGATGCAGACGTTTCAAGCATGCACTTGAATTGGGATGAGGTGTCTGGCGCGGATTATTATATGATCTATGAGAGATTTGGTCAAGATTCGATCAAATATGTTGGTGAATCAAGATCCACCCAGTTTACAGTTGGATCATTGGATTTTTCAGCAGACGTATGTTATGTGGTCACATCTATTGATATGGATGGACAGGAAAGCGAGTTCTCTGAATCAGCATGCAATATCGTCTTTGACCCACCTCATTTTACCATACAAGGTGTCACAGTGAATGAGCCATCGGGGAATGGTATGATTGATGCACGTGAGAGAGGCAATATCCAATTTGCAATATTCAATGATGGGCAAAGTCCTGCTCATAATGTCATAGCATCAGTACTTCCAAAGGACCCTGATATCTTTCTTGTCATTGGAGAACCATTTACTTTGGATACATTGGAGGCAGGTAGGATAAAGTATATCAATATTGATATACAGGGGATGCTCCAATTGGAGACTGGGGAGCATGAGTTCGAACTATTACTTTCATCAAGGGAGAAGGTTGGTCTTGAGCTACCATATAATTTTAAAGTAGAGTCCAAATCAATGATCCCGCCTAAGATGATCATTGCAGATTTTGCGGTATCAAATGATTTTGGTACTCAATATATTCCTAAAGATGAGATAATTAAACTTACAATGCGTATTCAAAATGTTGGAGAAGGGGATACTGAATCAGTCTCAGTGCATTTACAGGAAAACAGAACATATATGACCCCTGAATTTACTGGAGATGTTACATTGCCAGCCTTTGGTCCGGGTGATTATATGGACATTGATGTTCCTGTGAGGAGTCCAGAGGATAATTTTGCGATTGAAGTTGAACTTGTTGATTATCTAGGTCGAAGAACAGACCAACGAATAGACCTGGAGACCATGAGGAATTATCGGTCTCCAATGGAACTGACCATTCAAGATATTGGTGCAGATTCGGTTGTCTACTATCCAGATGAATTAGGTGAGGTTGATGTTGATCGTCGCATTCCGTTGGGGCGCAAGAATCCAAATGGACTTGCCGTTATTATAGGGACTCAGGAATATGAGGATAAGCACTATGAATATCTGGAATATGCCGATCGTGATCGTGATGTGATCAGAAAGTATTTTAGACAGGCCTTTGGTTTTTCTGACTTTCAAATGTTACCGTCAAAACCATGGCAGATGGAGGGCGGGCCATCAGGAGATGAGTATCGAATGATCTTCGATCCGTACCAGGGAGACCTAAGAAAAAGAATTATATCCGCGGAAAAATACTCAGAGATGGATGAGATCGATCTCTATGTTTACTATAGGGGATATGGTGAATGGGTAAATGGAAGACCTTTTTTGATTCCACGAGATGCTAAGTTTGATCGTGATATCACAAAATATCCTCTTGAGGAGATGTTAAGCAGCCTTTCGAGATTATCAGTTCTCGGAAGTCTCAGGACCATTACTCTCTTTCTAGACATTACCTATATGGATCCTGAGAGATCTTCTGGCTCTCTATGGGATTATCCAGATCTCCCAGAAAAGATCTCCATATTAAGTTCTAGTTCAAATGGTGAGACGTCTCAAATCTATATAGATAAGAAACACAGTTTTTTCACCTATAGCTTGCTCAAGGGTCTTGCAGGCAATGCCGATGATGGTAATAATGTCATAGACCTTGGAGAAGTGACTGAGTATGTTTATAAATTAGTACCTGAGAGCATTAGGACCCAGCCTGGAGCGCTCAGGCAAAATCCAAAATTCAATGGGACGGATTTGAAACGAATTGTACTTGATCTGCGTTAGAGTGTTATGATCTATCGTTTGTCTGGCCATTTGCTATCTATGGCATATGTATTATGTCTCTTATCATGTTCATCAAGTCCACCAATCTGGTTAGAATCCCGTCCACAAGACCAACTGTATTGGCATGGTATTGGTTTTGCATCATTTGATGGATCAAAAGATGCGAATACGTTGGCAAGGGAGTATGCGATCCATGAGATATCATCCCAGATAAAGGTGAATATATCATCGGAGATGGATGTCATCGTTAAAGATTTCAATGGTTCGATCGATAATGCAATTACATCCGTTATGAGATCAAGGGTCGACCTATTATTGCCGGAGCTAGAGTTCATGGGGCAGTATAAGAACAAGTCAGGTGTCCATTTTTATGCTAGATTGAACAAGGAAAAATACAGGTCAGCAATTGAGAGATTGAGGGAGAATGCCAAAAAGACAGTTCTAGGTCACATAGCAGAAGCAGATAAGAAATTTGGTGTACGTTCATTTTTACTATTACAAAAGGCATGGCTAGAGATACTACCATTCAACGATGAACCAATAGAGACATATTATGATGGCCGGACCTCAAATCTCTATTCATTGATCAAACAAAAATCTGATGAGTATGAAGGTAGATTATCCTTGGATGCAATATTAGAAAAAGACATGGTCAAAACATTTGTTGATAGGGCCAATTCAATCTCGATCCAGGTCAAAGATACTAAGGATGGTCGTTCAGTAGATGGTATTCCAGTAAACATATCCATGCTAGGAAAGGAACATACTTTATATTCTAACTCAAGGGGATTGATAGAGCATGATCTTGAAACATCATCACTGGCATCTTCATACGATGTGAGATTTAAATTGGATCAAGAGTCACTATATAAGGATTTTGACCATTCTGACCATCGCCTTGATATGAAACCTAGAACGCATTCTATCACTGTCAATGTGATACCTGCACATGCAACTTTGATATCATCTGAGAAGAATATCAATAGGATAATGGATCAGCCAATAATTGGTCCAGCCCTAAAAGAACATTTTAATCGTAAAATGGAATTTGTGAACAATGATCCAGATCTCATTATCAACATAGAGGCCAACACTGCACAAAAATCAAAGAGGATGGGAGCTAACTTCCCTTATTTTGTCTTTGGCAATGCTGTCATATCTTTTAAGGATGCAACCACCAATGTTGAGTTCTTCTCAACAGAAGTATCAAATATCAAGGGCGGTGATTTTGCATCACAACAGACTGCTGGTATTCGTGCGTATGATGCCATGACAAAGCAGTTGATCTCTCAATTAGAGACATCGTTCATTTGGAATTAGGTAAATTTGGATGATATGGACATGGAATTGATCTATCTATCTAGAGAAAGCATTGGCAGAGGTGTGGCCATA
>CALCSS010000103.1 GCA_937893835.1 uncultured Fidelibacterota bacterium | reverse complement strand
TATTATCGAACATCGTTCGTATTGAATCATTAATGCGACTGATCGGTCTACGTATTGTGCAGCCATCCATTTGCTCGCAACCTGAATCAAAATAACAGTCCATTATACCCATAGGACCCTCCATGATCTCAAAAAAATCAGTCATCTTGATGGTCTCTGGATCCTTTGATAAGCGATAACCACCAGTGGGGCCCTTGACTGCATCGATGATATCGTTTCTTGCAAGACGTTGCAATACCTTTGCCAAGAGTTCTTGAGGAACCCCGTATGTATTTGCCAACTCTTTGGCGGATGTGAGCTTGTCCTGATCCTGGCTCTGAAAATGACGCAATGCAATCAGAGCATATTCAACTTTACGGCTTATCTTTAACATAATTAACTAATCCCAATTGGAAATTAGATGATAGGGTGGAAGGAGACAACATCTATTTACGACAATAATTGTCGTATATAGATTATTGAACTCTAATAAGGTAGCGCTGCCTATCGGTTATTTGTCCTATAATAATAGGAGATCCATTCATTTTTTTGATAAATGACCTAGCATCATCCATGGGTAATGAGATCAGCAGCCCTCCAGAAGTTTGGGCATCGGCTGTGAGCAATTTCTGAGTCTCATCCAGTTGGTCGTCAAATGAGACGCATTCTCTCACATAATTTAGATTCCTCTTTGTCCCACCAGGTATGATTCCTGACATTGCTAATTCATTGACTGAATGAAGGAACCCAAGGTCATGGAAATTAATTTCTGATGACACATCACTATTCTCACACATTTCCTTGAGATGCCCAAGTAGACCAAATCCAGTAACATCTGTCACAGCGCTGACATTGTAACCTCTAAGAGCATTAGCTGAATCCTTGTTCAATTTTGCCATGGATTCTATCGCCGCATCTATACTATCTGATGATGCTTTTCCTTGTTTTATTGCTGTAGCAATTACACCCGTTCCTAGAGGTTTTGTCAAGACCAAGACATCTCCAATATTGGCGCCCGAGTTTTTCCAGATATTTTCTTGATCTATTTCTCCAGTTACGACCAGGCCATACTTAGGTTCTCTGTCATCTACTGAGTGTCCACCTACAATTGGTATACCAGCCTCATCGGCTTTATCTGCGCCACCCTGCAATATCTTGGTAAGAATGTTTTTTGGTAGTTCATTAATGGGGAATCCAACTATGTTCAAAGCAAATAATGGTTCCCCCCCCATCGCATAAATATCAGATAATGAATTTGCCGCTGCTATTTGACCAAATTGATAGGGATCATCAACAACTGGTGTAAAAAAGTCCACGGTCTGAATAATCAAATTACCATTGCTGAGACGTACCACTGCTGCGTCATCAGAACCTTTATGGTCTAGGACAACGGATGGGTATGTCTTAACCTTGAGATCACCCAGTACCTGGGCTAGGTCCTCAGGACCTATCTTGCATGCTCAACCTGAGCCATGACTCAAGGACGTGAGTCGTATTTTATCTCTATCATTCATTATAAATTTATTTAATTATGATCATGTCTCGTCTTCTGCCAATGCGATGAGGCCATCTTGCTTAGATAATGTGAATTCATCATTTTTATTTGGGATCAATACAATGCCAAACATGTTATCTTTATTTTTCTGATCAGAGTGAATTTGAACTCCCAATATTACCTCATTACGAAGTTTGGCAGCCTGAACACATTCACCATAGGGAATGGTTATCGTTTCATCATTCTTGAAATCGAAATAATATGATGCTGGCTTAATATATAATTCACTGCCTTCTGACTGAAATAGGTCATCGTAGACATCTAAGGCCATTGGCTCCTCAGAGACCTGAGCCATTATTTGAGAAACAAATTGGTTGGAGACCATAAAGTCCTCAACCCCGCTATTCAAAATTATGTCTATATTATCACTGTCCATTACTTCCGTTATCAGTTTTGGCCATTCTCTTGATTCAAGTTTGTTATTAGGGCCACTATTTTTTGATATCAGGATCTGTCTTATTCGAATCAACATTGATATAACATATGCGTCCATCTCCTCAATGGTAGAGCCACCTGGTGATAGGATCAGGATGCTATCAAAATCTTGAGGCTCTATTTCATTGAGCCTATTAAGGTCATTTAGATCCATTTCTTTTATTGATATATTGATTTCCGGATAAGTTTCATTGAGGGAGACCTTACACACATCCATTTCGGGAAGCATGGTCGATACATAGGTGCATAATTCAGAATCTTGGGGAAGATAGCTGCAAAGTTTTTCTAAGATTATTGATGTTTTTGTGGTCCAATTCAAAAGGGCCACCCTGTGCGAACGTGGTTGTACCGATGAAGAAGGTATCTCTGTCAAAGTTGGTTCAAAAACTGGTTCATTAAAGTAAAATATGGTTGAGTCGTCCTCAGCAAAGACAATAAGTTCATCCTTGTCATCCAAGGGCATGTCTTTCGGAGGATTCAAGAGGATCTCCCCTTTTGAGCTATGGACCCCCATTGGAGTACTACTCTTAAACCTATTGATACTGTCTCCAAAGGTAAGGTCGCCACCCCATCCTTCATCAGGTTGATAGAAATAAAATTCATTGCCATCAAATCCAACCATATCACTATAAACGATAGATAGTCCATTGCGGCTTAATGCCAATTGGGCGATCATTCTTGATAATACGCTGACCTCATTCAACGCCTTCACGATTCCATTTGAAATATTCTCGGCAAGGTCTCGATCACGATCTGAATGAATCTCACATACAATAGGCGGGTGTGACTCTCCATCGCATACTGCAATAATGGACATGATCGATTTCAAGACCAATGCATCTGCAAGATTCTTTTCTTTCTCAGGACGCCAACTTGCGGCACTATTCATAATGATCAAAGATTTGGCATTCTCGGCCATGACCTTTTTTAAATTATTTATATTTGTCACAACACCAGATCTAGTAATGACGCGGGTTGTTGCAAAATCAGAGATGTTGTCTCTAATGACATTATCCATCTCCTCCTTATCATTTTCAGCAAGGATGACGATGGAGGCATCAGGCTCAGATTCATTGGCCTCGATAAGTTCTCTTATCACCTCAAGTGTCCTATCGCCAAAACCCAATATGATCGTGTGGTCTGACTCTAGGACGAGGCTACGACCACGTCTTAATTCATCAAGTTTTTCCTTGAAGACGCTAGTGATAAATGCCACCATGCTAGAGAATAGGATCAACCCAACCATTACGGCTAGTATCGAGGTCAATTTTGCTAACCAGTTACTATCACCATCTGTCTCGGCTGCAGAGCCTTCCATTACAGCAACATACACCCGCCAAGGTATTTCAGCCCAGCTACTGAGAGTCTCATCAGGTACTAGGTAATTTGCGATTCCCCGTACCGTGACCATTATCAAAAATCCAATTAGAAATAACGCAAGAAGTGCAAGGAAGATCGATGAGCTACCTCTCGACATAAAATTATCTACTGCATATCGCAGTCTCATTCCATAGGGGTGTTTATTATTATTACTCATTACTGAATGATTTGTTTATGGGGTACTTACAATCAGGAATGTTAAAAATAAATAGTCAATAAAGGGAAATTAATTTGTTTCTCGAATACAAAGTGCCTTCCTAAATTGAGCAATCAAATTATTGGGCAAATAGGGGACTAGGCTAGAGCTTTCATATCTTTACTGATAAAAGAATCAACATAAAGAAATAGGAATTATGGGAAAAACTTTTAAAACAATTGATGAGGCGGTGATACGATTTGCTGGTGACTCTGGCGATGGAATGCAGTTAACTGGAGGTCGTTTTACAGAGACGACCGCCATTGTTGGGAATGACCTTAGTACTCTACCAGATTTCCCAGCAGAGATTCGAGCACCTGCTGGATCTCTTGCTGGTGTGAGTGCCTTTCAACTAAAATTCTCTTCAAAGGATATTCATACTCCTGGTGACAAGCCCGATGTTTTGGTTGCAATGAATCCTGCAGCATTAAAGGTACACCAAAAAGAGTTGATACCAGGTGGAACAATGATCATTAATACAGATGCTTTCTCTAAAAAGAACCTGAACCTTGCAGGCTATGAGACCAATCCAATTGAAGACGGTTCTCTCGATGACTATTTTACTGTCATTCCTATTGAAATGAATAAGATGGTGACAGCGGCATGTGACGGAATGGATCTTTCAGGTAAGTTGGTCTTGAGGACAAAGAATTTTTTTGCGCTTGGGGTATTGTTCTATATGTATGATAGGCCAATGGAAGCTACGGAGGCATGGCTCAAGAAAAAATTTGCTGGCAAGGATGCGATCATCGAGGCGAATACAGCATCGATGCATGCTGGTTATAATTATGGTGATACTACTGAAATTTTTACAACAAGATACAAGGTTGAGAAGGCATCCCTTCCTCCCGGAACATATCGAAATATAAATGGGAATTTAGCCACTTCGCTGGGCCTATTGGCTGCATCAAAAAAGGCGAATCTTGATTTATTTTTGGGAAGTTATCCCATAACTCCTGCAAGTGACATACTCCATACCTTATCATCTTGGAAGCATTTTGGTGTTAAGACGTTTCAGGCCGAAGATGAGATCGCAGGTGTGGCATCCTCTATTGGAGCTTCCTATGCAGGTAATTTAGCCGTGACCACCACTTCAGGACCAGGTATCGCACTTAAGGGAGAGGCACTTGGGCTAGCGATTATGACAGAGTTGCCTCTTGTAGTGGTAAATGTACAAAGAGGAGGGCCCAGTACTGGTCTTCCTACCAAGACAGAACAGTCAGACCTAAATCAGGCACTATATGGGCGTAATGGTGAGGCACCTATGCCTGTCATCGCCGCTGCAACTCCAGGCGATTGTTTCTTTGCTGCCTATGAGGCTTGTAAAGCGGCATTAAAACATATGACACCGGTCATGCTTTTGACCGATGGTTACCTTGCAAATGGTTCTGAACCCTGGAACATACCCAATTTAGATGAGCTGGAGTCGATAGATATAAAGTTTGCTGATGAACCAAATGCAGATGGCGATTTTCTACCTTACTTGAGGGATGAGAAGACCTTAGCGCGTCCCTGGGCCATCCCTGGTACTGCAAAGCTCGAGCATAGGGTGGGTGGTATTGAGACAGCGGAGAATACTGGTCATGTCAGTTATGACCCTGACAATCATCATAGAATGGTCCTCCTAAGACAGGAAAAGGTAAATAGGATCCAAAATGATATTCCTTCGACTGAGATATTTGGCGATGGCAATGGAGACCTTCTTATATTGAGTTGGGGTGGAACATACGGTGCTTGCAGGTCGGCAAGTGAGACCCTACAAGAAGATGGACTAAAGGTCTCTCATGTGCACCTTAGATGGATATCTCCACTTCCAAAGGACCTTGGTGAGATCTTGATAAATTTTAAGCATATTTTGGTTCCTGAAATAAATTTGGGGCAGCTAATAAGGCTCATTAGATCGGAATACCTTGTTGATGCCAAAGGCCTTAATCTTGTCAAAGGAAGGCCCATTGGCGCTGCGACCATTGTTGAAAAAGTTAAAGAAACACTAGGATAAAATAGAATGAGCGAAGTAGCAACAACTCCCGAGTTGACAAAAAAAGATTTTGTTTCAGATCAAGCAGTGCGCTGGTGTCCAGGTTGCGGGGATTATGCCATCCTTGCTCAAGCACAAAAGCAGATGCCAACCTTTGGTCGAAAACGTGAAGATTTTGTATTCGTTTCTGGAATTGGTTGCTCCAGTAGGTTCCCCTATTATATGAACACATATGGGTTTCACTCCATCCATGGTCGTGCACCTGCATTGGCCACAGGTGTAAAGATCGCGAATCCAGATCTTTCTGTGTGGGTGGTCACTGGAGACGGAGATGGACTGTCCATTGGCGGTAATCATTTCATGCATGCCCTTAGAAGAAATATGGACATCAATATTCTAATGTTCAACAATAGGATCTATGGTTTGACAAAAGGTCAGTATTCTCCCACATCCGAAGTAGGGAAGCTCACCAAGGCATCGCCTTATGGTTCAATTGACAATCCTCTTAACCCACCTTCTCTGGCGCTGGGTGCTCAGGCAACATTTGTCGCTCGTACCATTGATAGATGGCAGAAGCATATGGCTGAGATGATGGAAAGGTCCTACCACCACGATGGTGGGTCATACATAGAGATATATCAGAATTGTAACATATTCAATGATGGTGCATACGAACCCTACACAGGTGCAGAAAAAATGGATAATGTGATCGAATTGAAGAATGGAGAACCAATGTTATTTTCCAAAGAGACAAAGGGTATCAAGTTAGACGGGTCTAAGGCTGTCGTAGTTGATATGGAAAAAAACAGTTTTGATGACCTTCTTGTTCATGACGAGACAAACCTTGACCTCGCACATATCATTGCCAATTGGACCTCTAATCCAGATCTACCAGAGCCCATTGGTGTGATCTATTCCATTGACAAACCCACTTATAATCAGGACATGGTCGACCAGATCAATTTTGCCAAAGAAAAGAAAGGAGTCGGCAGTGTCCAAGACCTCCTCAATGCAGGAGATACCTGGACAGTAGGTTAGGTATGAGTACCCGCACTGAACGGGATAGCATTGGGCCAGTTGAGGTACCTACAGATAGGTATTATGGCGCCCAGACCCAGAGGTCTCTTAATAATTTCAAGATAGGTGGAGAGAGGTTTCAAAGAGAATTCATTCGAGCCTATGGAATCATAAAAAAAGCGGCGGCAACTGTTAATCATAGATTTGGAAATCTAGATGATAAGATTCTGAAGGCCATTCATGATGCCTCAAATGAGGTCATTGCCGGTACGCTAGATGAACATTTTCCCCTAGTGGTTTGGCAGACTGGTAGCGGGACCCAAACCAATATGAATTTCAATGAGGTGATTGCCAATAGAGCCATAGAGATTCTTGACGGTGTCTTAGGGAGTAAGGAACCAGTTCACCCTAATGATCATGTTAATATGAGCCAATCAACAAATGACACATTTCCTACAGCAATTAATATTGCTGCTGTCGAAAGTGTTCATCATCAACTTATTCCTGCTGTCAAAAAATTACGTGAGGCCATGAATGATAAATCCATTGAATTTGAATCTATCATAAAGCTTGGTCGTACACATCTTCAAGATGCTACTCCACTAAGTTTAGGGCAGGAGTTTTCAGGTTATGTCTCTGCATTAGACCATGGGATCAAACGTCTTGAGAGATCATTAGACCATTGTCAAGAATTAGCAATGGGTGGAACTGCAGTTGGAACTGGAATCAATTCAGTCAAAGGATTCGCACAGGCTGTGGCAGAGGAGATCTCATCATTGACTGGATTAGAATTTCGCACAGCTGAAAATAAATTTGAAGCTTTGGGTGGCCAAGATAGCATTGTGGAATTATCTGGGTCGCTTAAAGTTATGGCGGGATCATTATTTAAAATCGCCAATGATCTTCGATGGCTCTCTAGTGGGCCAAGGAGTGGCATTGGTGAGATTATTTTACCTGCCAATGAACCCGGTTCCTCAATTATGCCGGGCAAAGTTAATCCAACTCAATGTGAGGCAATGACCATGCTGTGTACACAGATCATGGGCAATGATACTACCATCACATTTGCTGGTGCATCAGGCAATTTTGAATTAAATGTGTTTAGACCAGTTATTGCATATAATATATTACAATCTATTCGGTTGCTATCGGATGGATGTAGCTCATTTAGAAAAAATGCTGTCAATGGAATAGAGCCTAACTTGGAACGTATTGATCATAATTTATATAATTCTCTTATGTTGGTCACTGCATTAAACCCTCATATTGGTTATGATAAGGCATCTGAGGTAGCAAAAAAAGCATATAAGGAAAAGACTACACTAAGAGACGCAATTGAGGAATTAGGGTATATGACTGGCGAAGAATTTGACCGCTTAGTAAGGCCTGATGCAATGATACATCCCAGGGAAGAAGATTAAATTGTTCCAGTATAATTCTTGTCGATCAGTTCTCAACTAACCACCCATCGAATAGTATGATATTTTATTTTGTATTATAAGATAAGGCCTGCAATATGGACATAAAGAAAATAATCTATAGATGTGTCCTATTAATTATTTTAGGAATACTAGGTGTACTTTTTCTTATACTATTTCTATCTAGGAATCTTCCTTCTATAGAACAACTTGAGAACTATGATCCGGATCTAGTGACCCGTATTTATTCAGCAGATGGCAAGGTCTTAAATGAATTATTTGTCCAGAAAAGAGTTTTCATTGAATTAGATAAAATACCTGAGCATATGCAATATGCAGTGGTATCATCGGAGGATCGTAGATTTTTTGAGCATTGGGGCCTGTCAATGAGAAGTATTGCTAGAGCAGTGATGATCAATACACTCTCTTTGAGCTATCGTCAGGGGTTCTCTACTCTGACTCAACAATTAGCCCGTAATCTCTATAAGTCTGTTGGCTTTGAAGATAGTATTCTTAGGAAGGTCAAAGAAATGATCACAGCGATTCAGATTGAAAGGACCTATACTAAAGATGAAATATTGGAAATGTATCTGAATACGGTTCACTTTGGACACGGAACATATGGAGTTGAGGCTGCTACAAAGCGTTTTTTTGGTAAAGAATCAAGCTTCCTCACTATTGACGAATCTGCATTGTTGATTGGACTATTACCCGCACCAGCAAGTTATTCTCCAATTCATCATCCAGACAGAGCAATTCGTCGAAGAAATACAGTGTTAAGGTTAATGCGGGATCAGGGATACATTGGAAGAGGTGAATACGAAGAGTCTAGGGCAAGAACATTGGAGGCTGTGTTGGAGTTTTCCAAAAGAGGAACTGCACCCTATTTTACTGAATATGTTAGGAGAGTTCTTGAAAAAGAGGACACTGCTTTGGGAATCAATATCTATAGGGATGGATTAAAGATCTACACTACCTTGGATTCAAGATTGCAATCTATCGCTGAGGATGCAGTATTAAAAACCGTGAGAGACGACCAACAACGATTGAACAAACGCCTGTATAAGAATCGTGAGGAATTTGAGAATTTGGCATATCTCACAATTTATGATGAAGACAGTATCAAAATGATGTTATCAGGAGAGGGTAAACTTTATAAGGATTTAAGGGACAAACTCCTAGTGCAATCTGCATTTGTGGCTCTCGATCCCAATACAGGCGGTATACTTGCAATGATTGGAGGTCGACCAGATTATCATGACCAATACAATCGTGCGGTACAGGCTAAAAGACAACCAGGATCTGTATTCAAACCATTTGTATATACAACAGCATTGGACAATGGTTATCCTGTAACTGAGCAGCTATTAAATCAACCCGTGGTACTTAATATCCAAAATATGGATGGAACCTGGGTAAAATGGAAACCACAAAACTATGACGGGAGTACTGGTGGTTTGACCACATTTCGCGAAGGTTTGAGAAAGTCTATGAATCTGATATCTGTTAGAATGGTTCAACAAGATATAGCACCAGCAGATCAGGTAAAACAGATGGCAAAACGAATGGGCATCAACACAGATATTAGGGCAGTGGATGCACTGGCCTTGGGTACTTCTGAGGTATTTCCAATTGAAATGGTCAGCGCTTATTCTGCCTTATCCAATAGAGGGGTTTATTCTAAGCCTTTTGCAATTACAAAGATTGAAGACAGATATGGAAATATTATAAAAGAGTACTATCCAGATCGAAAAGAGGTACTGAGTGAAGAGACAGCTTATCTAATGACCAGTTTAATGCAAACAGTTATGGATCGTGGAACAGGAGGAAGTGCTAGATGGAAATACAAATTCAATAGACCTGCTGCTGGAAAAACTGGAACAACTCAAGGTTGGAGCGATGCTTGGTTTGTAGGCTTTACCCCTCAAATAGCTGCAGGTTGTTGGTTTGGCGTAGATGATTTCCAGGTTCCTCTTGGCCCGGGGCAAGATGGTAGCCGCGCAGCCCTACCTGCTTGGGCTAGATTTATGAAAGCAGCCCATGATACACTGGATCTACCAATAGAGCAATTTGAGAAACCTAGCGGAATCGAAGACATGGAAATATGTTCTGTTACTAAAAAACTACCCTTACCTGCCTGTCCAGTGGAGACAGAGATCTTTAAAAGAGGCACTGAGCCAACTCAAAAATGTAAGGTGCACCGTACTGAATAGATTCAATAGATCGTTGGTTTATTATTAGACTGCTTGTCACTAACAATTATTGTTGAGCTTAAGGATTTGGACACTGTTTCAAGGGCCGTCTTATTTGAACAAAAAATACGGTAGACTGGATCATTTGTATTAACCTTGTCTCCTGTCTTTTTTAAGAATTCCATTCCTGCTGTTTTATCTAAGGTATCATCTTTACTTTGTATTCCACACCCTAGTTCAACCAGGCACCATCCTATGGATTCAGTATCCATATTATTTATAACACCTTCGCGCGTAGGATAGACAAAGGTCTCATGTTTTGGTTCAGTTTGATAATAAAACTCGTCTAGTTTTCCACCTTGAATTTCTACTGAAGACTCGAATGTTCTCAATCCTTTACCTGATCGAATAATATCAGCCTGTAGGTCAATCGCGCTAGACCTATTACTAACCAGTCCAGATTGAAGTATCAGTTTTGTTCCTAATTCCAAAGTGACATTCATTAGATCATCTGGTCCACTTCCTTTTAAGCAATCGATTGTTTCTAATATTTCACAAGAGAGCCCCGCATAGTTACCTAGAGGTTGGTCCATATTGGTATATACTATATCTGTCTTTATGTTAAAGGCATGGCCAATCTTCTTCATCCACGATCCCAATTCAATGGCCTGATCTTGACTTTTCATAAAGGTTCCATTTCCAATTTTAATATCAAGGACCAATCCAGAAATTCCTTCGGCAATTTTTTTACTCATGATCGAACCACAGATCAAAGGTATTGATGATATTGTTCCAGTTTTACTTCTTAGATCATATATCCTTTTGTCTGCTGGACAAATTTCATTGGATTGGGATATGATAGAATATCCGCTTTTATCAACCCATTTATTAAAAAGTGCTAGGTCTGGAGATGTATCAAAACCTGGTATGCATTCCAACTTATCAATGGTTCCCCCAGTGAAACCAAGACCTCTTCCTGCTATCATAGGGATCTTGATTCCTGCAGCCGCCATTATTGGTGCTAGAATAATTGATACCTTATCTCCAATGCCACCCGTGGAATGCTTATCTGCAACAAATCTTTTGGATTTGGAAAAATCAAGAATTGTGCCAGAGTGTAGCATGACCTCAACCAATGCAAAAGTTTCATCCTCATTCATTCCATTAAAATATATTGCCATTAACATCGCTGACATTTGCGCATCTGTTACCATGCCTGAGAGGTATCCACTAAAGAATGATTCGATCTCATTCTTTCCTAGATCAATTCCATCACGTTTTTTTGATATGAGGCTAGCGGGTATCAACCTGAAGATCTTTCTTTTTTAAAAAAGAGAGGATTGAAATTGGTGCTCGCTCTCTAATGGTGTGGAGTATAAGATAGAGCGCGAGGATTAGGAGTACTAAGTTGGGTGCCCACATTCCCATTTCAGGACTAACTTGGTTTCTATCTGCAAGTTCTTCGCCTCCTATCAATAATACATAATATAATAAGAAAAATCCGAAACTAAGAGAGGTGCTTACTGCAAAACCTCCTTTTTTGGCCATAACACCCAGTGGTGCGCCCAAAAGAACAAAAAGTATGCATGCGAATGGTATTGAGAATTTTTTATGAGCTTCGACTGTATATTTATTTTTCCCCTTTTGATAACTACCAATTAGTCCAAACTCATTTTTCACTTGCCGCTCTAGGCTCCTTAATTGTCTTTCCTTTTTCTTTAGTGCACCCTTATTGAATGTTGTATCAGAATTGATAGAGTCCCTTGCAACTGCAACTATGTTAATACCATCTTCCAATGAAGAAGGTAATATGCTATCACCCAAAGTTCGATAAAATGCGCCTTTTAATCTTGTTTGGACGACAGAAAGTTTTTTTTGATAGCCATTAACTTTTTTTATGATCATTGGAATGGTCATTTCCCTATCTGTTCTATTTGAGGAATCCCTTCGATTCAACAGGAGATCATCTGCTGGTATTATGATCTTATGAGTGTCAAAAATAATCCTGCGATAATTTGTGAAGTCCTTATTCTCAAGCTCATGGATCTCACCATCATATAATGTAAGTAGAAATGCATCTGCCAAGGTGGATAGTGTACCGGTCTTCGAATGAATACTTGTCTGCGATTCTTGTTTACCTTTAGAGAAAATTCGAACATCTGACATTATTTCACCTTTTTTCCCACCAACTATCATACTGTAGTCAGGAAGATTATCCAAAAAGACTCCCGGCTCGATATTCATTCCAGGTCTTTTACGATAAATGTCACCTGAGAGTAGTCGCGCATGAAAATTCATATCAGGTAGAATAAAATTATTAAATGTGATCAACAATGTTGCTATGGTAATGCCAAAAAGCAATGGAGCTCTGATTATTGATAGAAACCCTATTCCTGATGCACGCATTGCATTTATCTCATTATCCTCAGATAAACGACCAAATGTCATGAGCGTTGATAGCAGTACGGCCATTGGAACAGATAAGGCAATGATCCAGGCTAGATTTAGGAATAAGTATTCTAGTATGGTAAGCACCTCTAAACCTTTGCCAAGAAAACGATCAACAGCTCGAAGTAAAAAGTTTATAAATAAAAGGAATGTTATCATTAATAGAGAGAAGAAAAAAGGCAATATCATCTCCCGAATAAAGTATCTTGACAATAGTCTCATAGCAAAAATTACAATTATCCTGCTGATTTAATGAATCAAATAGAAAATTCTTTTAGGTTAAATTTCTTCAATACTGCTGATAAGTATTTTAAGTTTCGCCGCTTTAAATCAACATATGTTGAGCTAAAGTTGTATGGTGGGTGTAGCTCAGCTGGTTAGAGCACCTGGTTGTGGCCCAGGAGGCCGTGGGTTCAAGTCCCATCACTCACCCAAGATTTTTCGGGGTATAGCGTAGTCCGGTTAACGCGCCTGCTTTGGGAGCAGGAGATCGGGAGTTCGAATCTCTCTACCCCGACACTG
>CALCSS010000102.1 GCA_937893835.1 uncultured Fidelibacterota bacterium | reverse complement strand
TGTTTAAGAACGACGAAAGATATTGGGACATAAACCTATTAAATAAATGGTTTGCCATATCATCTATCGTCTTCCTCGCCACGACAGTTTGGATCTTCGTGGATGACAATGATGATGAGTTCAAGGACTACCAGCGTGAATTTCGCAAAATGCAGATCGAGGTGTCCCAAGAGAATCTAGCCCAACAAGCGACAGAGATGGAGAAAGAAAGGTCCATCTACGAAAATGCCCTCGCAGAGGCACAGAAGGATCACGACAGAAAAAATAATGAACTGAGTGAGCTAGAGATAGAACTTGGTTCCCTAAAGGACAGGCACTACAATCAGAACATGAAGTATCAGAGCCAAAAGGCAAATGTTGATGCTCTGAAATATCTTGTTGAGGCAGATAACGCACATAGTGGTCATGGTCCCTCTCACAGAGATGAATATTCCGCAGCCTTGGACAAGCTTGACATCCTCAGGCTTGAACGGGAATCAACAGAGATGAAGATCTCGGACATAGAGGCAAAGATAAAATCGATCAGGTCAATTGTAAAAGAAAAGCAAGATGCGCTTGATAAGTATACCAAGCAGTACACTCTGACCAGTAACAAACTTGATAAGCTGGACCGTGGGAAGATGACAATAGCAAACAAGCTGGGTGACATAGTGAGAGATCTCCCCATCATTGACTTTCTGGATCCATATTACAAGGTCAACCAGATCGTTGTCGCCGATGTGAAATATGACGTTAATTTTGCATCCGTACCCGTAGTTGATCGGTGCACGAGTTGTCACCTGGGAATAAGCGACCCTGATTTTTCAGAGGCGCCCCAGCCATACACCACCCACCCTGATCTAGATCTTTACATAACGTCAAATTCTCCACATCCAATGAATAATTTTGGTTGTACAAGCTGCCACGGTGGTCGAAGTCGAGGTACATCCTTTGTCTCCTCATCCCACACTCCCAATACACCAGAGGACAGGGAACGTTGGGAAGAGGATCATGACTGGAAAGTGAACCACCACTGGCTGACCCCAATGGTCCCAAAACGATATACAGAGGCAAGTTGCTTCAAGTGCCACTCCAACACGAGTGACCTTGCAGGTGCTGATAAACTTAACCTAGGACTGTCTCTGGTCGAAAGAGCAGGGTGTAATGGTTGTCACCATAATGCTGACTGGCCCAGCCAGTCCAAGTCCGGTCCAAGCCTGAGAAAGGCCAAGGAGAAATTATCCAAGGATTGGGTTGCGAAGTGGATAAAGGACCCCAAGAATTTCAGACACAATACCAGAATGCCCGCCATCTTTGAACAGGCCAATCAACAGAGCCCCAAGGTGACAGCATACAATCACGTGGAGATCGCTGGAATGACCGAATATCTTTTTTCTGATAAGAACGGAAAGACCAGGGGAAGCAATAGCGATCGCTTCCTAGGAGACCCCGTGAATGGTGAAAAGTTATTCAATGCCGTCGGTTGTATGGGTTGCCACATATCTGAAAAGGACCCCGAGAACACTCCACAGATCAACAACTACAAAATATTGACAAAAGTACAGGGTCCAAATCTTATTGGTCTAGGATCA
>CALCSS010000101.1 GCA_937893835.1 uncultured Fidelibacterota bacterium | reverse complement strand
TACACGATACAGGCAGGTGATTTCAGTCAGACCAGGAAGATGATCCTACTGAAATGATCGGTCAGATTATCATTGATTTAAAAGACCCCACGCTTGTGGGGTCTTTTTTTTATGCATCTACCGAGGGTGATTGGGATATTACATGATAGTAATAAAGCGTTAAAAATCCCTTTTTTTATTAAAATATACCTTTTATTTTAAATTTGACTAGGACATAGGCCTGTTCTTATATTTCGGAGAGTCATTGTACTCACGAGGTAAGACAAAATTAATAAATAGCTGATGGCCGTAGGCGCGGTCTATCAATTGCGGAGTTCAACATGAGGGAAAGTTTACTTTTTTCCATCTTCATTCGAGCAGCCCATTTCATGCTTTGGGTCTGCCTGTCCATGGTGTTTCTACTACCATCCACCGATCTCTACGCTCAAGATTCAGATGATGTTGATGATGTTGAGGAATATTGGGGAGACGATGATGAGTATGAGGATGAATACGATGATGAGGATGAATACCTAGATGATGATGAGTATGAGGATGAGGATGAGTACGAGGATGATGAGGATGAGTACGAGGAAGATGAGGAAGATGAGGAAGATGAGGAAGAATTAGCAGATGATGCAGAAAACCTAGGATATACGATCGATCTTGCACTGGGGTCACCCAGGTTTACGAATCCAGTCCTCATGGATTGGAATTCCAACGTGGACCTAAGGGCAAGCGTTGAGTTTCCTGTACTGATGCAGGTCATGGGAGCGAGATTTCGATTCGGTGTGGAGGTTGGGTCCTTCAAGTTCGAGAATGCAAAATACAATACGGTAGGCGAGGATGTGATCAATCTCGGTGAGACCTTTAGTGGTGTGACCGCGATGGGTATCGTGTCGTTCCCCGCAGGTCCTGGTAAGATAAAATTTGGAATTGGCATGGTCGGATCCTCTGCTGGTTTCTCCATGGAGGCATCCTATGGTATTCGCATTGGGGGGATGGTAGAACTTCGAGGAGGCATCCGCTCAACAGAGACCCTGATGGCAAAGACATCAGAGTCAGTCGAGATAGGTCGTGCTGGTTGGATGGATGGTCAGATCGTCCTAGGCGTGAATCTATAATAAATTTTTGGATATTGAATAAATGCATCCACTGAGAAATAGCATTAATAGCCCCATGAACATTTCACTCAGGTATCTTTATATATTGGCCATGTGTCTTCTTACCCGGTCAATGGCCCAAACGATTGACATAAGACTGGCCAATAATAATACTTTTGGTACGAATGACCGCGGGTCATACAATACCAATGTCTCAACAGTGGATAACGGTGGTGTCACAGGTGGTATAGTCGTTTTGGTCACTGATGCGACTGTTGACGACGACTATAAGGTCTATGTCCAGTACCACACGGGTAATGCGGACAACGCAAACCAGTGGTTTTCTCAACAGATCAATGAGGCTGGAAATACAAAGATCTCCATCGGCAGTGATGGTACCGCAACCCAGTACATACCCCACGCCGCGATAGAAGCGTCTGATGATTGGCAGGGTGATGACTACGATGGAAA
>CALCSS010000100.1 GCA_937893835.1 uncultured Fidelibacterota bacterium | reverse complement strand
ATTGATGTTGGAGGCATGAGCGAGATCATTATGGTCGCGGAATCTGCGGGTAAGTGGCAGTGGTTCGGTAACTGGGCATCTGAAAGGACAGGCGACATCTCAGGACCGATCATAGCGATCAGCTTCTTTGTTCCTACGATGCTACTTCTGATGGGCGATGCTAACATGTACCAACGGATCTTCAGCGCCGATAGTGGCGGGTCGGCAAAGAAAGCGGTCTTTTTCTGGATCATTGGTGTGATCATCCTGGAGTCAGTGATCTCAATGCTTGGCCTCACCGGTGCTGTGGCAGCGGCAAAGGGGATCATCCCTGATCTGGTCGCAGAGGCACAGACAGGGCTAACAGACCCGAATGCCTTGCTGGAGGCCAGACAGGCTGGAAGTGAGTCGGTCATACCGGCGATCGCGCGCTATGGTGGACTGCCTATGGCACTAGGCCTTTTGCTTGTCTCGACCATGATGGCGATCATCGTTTCCACTGCAGATTCGTTCCTCTTGATCCCGGCTACAAACCTGACAAGGGATGTCTATTTACGATATGTAAACCCAACCGCAACTGAAAGACAGATACTGCTTATCAGTCGCGGACTTGTATTGATCCTTGGACTTATTGCTTTTCTTCTGGTGAGTCAGTTCAAAACGGTCTTGAACGCTGCATTCACAGCATACAACATCTATGGAACGTCCATTACGCCTGCCTTACTCGCGGCCTTTCTTTGGAAGAGAGCCACGAAAGAGGGCGCTGTTGCGTCCATTATTACAGGTGCATCCGTTACTATTATCTGGACCTATTTCTTACCTTCCTGGTCAGGATTTGGTGACCTTAATCCTTTTCTACAAGAGCTTACATATCCGGCTGCTGCTTTGTCTATTCTGGCACTTATCTTGGTCAGCCTTTTGACTCCACCACCGGCAAAGGAAGACCTAGGTCAATTCTTCAATGATATGGACTAGTGTGTATGGAGCGCTTGTATCTGACCGGTCTTAGCTTGAGGTCTCTGGATGCAACTCTCTACGATAGTATTCAAACACCTTTCCCGTTCCCTGCCAATTGTCAACCCTGTCAATTATGCTGACCCTGCCAGTGAACTTTGATGCGATACCCTCTCTCACGTGACCGGTGACATATAGTATGTCATCCTGTTTCTTGGTCTGATTTAGATAGATCCGTTTCAATATCTTTGCTCGTCCAGTGCCTTTGTGCTCCTGCTCAATGACAAATGCATAGGTGTATATCGTGTTGTGCTTATTGAAGTTCATATCTAGGCGGGCCCAGGGTTCTCTGCTGAGCATTTCAAGTGGTACTCCGATCATATAGCCCACGATCTTACCCTGATCTCGTGCGATGAATGGCAATGACCCTGGTCGATTAAAATAGGTGTGGATGGTGTTATCTGTTAGTCGGGCAGCGGGTCCATATTCCTTGACCAATGACTCAGAGATCTCGATCAGTCTGTCATTGTCATTGGAGCCAGCGTGATCGACAAGTTCGATCTGGAATGGTCCACTCGATGCAATGACCTGAATTTTTGAATCGGGTTCTTGTTGAGATCTTTCATCATTCATAGCACGAGTTTAGGGGTGTGAGGCCGGAAAACACATCAATGAAAATTCTATGAAATGGAATTGTAGACAGGTTGATGAACTTGGTAGATTACGGGTCTATGTCATCCTTCAATTCACGTTTAAAGAAACTTGTGGAACAAAGGCGCTCCTGGCTCTGTGTGGGCCTGGACATGAACCCCGAGTCCCTTGGTAATGATGATCTCTCAAGTCTCAAGGACCACACATTCAAAGTGATAGATGCAACAAGGGAGTACGCTGTAGCATATAAGCCCAACTTTGCGTTCTTTGAGCGATGGGGTGCTGT
>CALCSS010000099.1 GCA_937893835.1 uncultured Fidelibacterota bacterium | reverse complement strand
TACACGATACAGGCAGGTGATTTCAGTCAGACCAGGAAGATGATCCTACTGAAATAGATCCTGACAATAGAACTATGTTGAAAAAGGCCCTGCGATCGCGGGGCCTTTTTCATGTGACGACCTGTGCGTGATTCGCCGATCTTTCATAGGGCGATATTTGGACCTTATTATCCTCATGAAATATTATAATAATTGCAAAATAATTGCTGTTATCAAACTATATAAACTATATTAGACAAGTTGTTTTGTATATATATAAGGAGCTAAATCATGAATAAAGCAGTCTTTATTCCTTTCATAACATTATCTCTTCTCTCAGCTACGACGATAAATGTTCCCGATGATCATTCCACCATCCAGGCTGGCATCGATGCCTCCAGTGATGGTGATACTGTACTTGTTGCCCAAGGTACCTATGTAGAGAATCTCATACTTCAAAAGGAGATCGTACTTGCCAGTCATGCGGTCAATGATGATCTCACCGATTGGATGGGCAATGAGAACATCCAAAATACGGTCATCGTTGGAAATGAGCCAAATGACCCAAAGAAGGGCAGTTGCCTTCAGGTCAGTTATGGCAGTATCGAGCCAACGATCCTAGGGTTCACCTTCCAGGATGGACTAGGAACTTCCATGGGGATCAATGATTGTGGTGTCTACAGGACCGAGACCTCTGGTGGAGCAATATTGGCCTTTCAGGCCTATCCCGTGATCATGTACAATCGTTTCATCAACAACGGTACCTCACAAGTTGGAGGCGGTAATGCCACAGGTGCAGACATCCAGAATGGAGGCGCCATCGGTCAATTTGATACGGATGATGTGGAATTTGATGAGGACAGGGAAAACTCGGGCTATGTGAATTTTGCTGATTTTGATGATGTGGACGAATACATCCTAGAGCGTGCTCTAGGTATGGATGAGTCAAGTTTGTCCCGAGACCGACCAGTGACCATGGTGGTTCAAAATAATTATTTTGCAAATAACAGCAGTGGCAATGGTGAGAGTTTCTATTCCCATGGCTATGGTGGTGATATTGATCTAAGTGGCAGCGTCTTTGAGAATATCGATTGTGAATCTGGCACCGTCAATGATTTTGTCCTGCATTCGTGGGAGGAAGCTGCGACCTACGTTCAGAATGACATTTCCGGTGTATGCATTGAAGAGAATACGTTCTACGTGTCCTCTGACAATGGTGATGATAATAACCTGGGAACTGAGACAGAGCCTCTATTTTCTATACGTCATGCACTCAGTCTTGTCAAGCAGCAGACTGAGGAAGTGACGACCATCCACCTGGAAGCAGGTGTCTACTCAAAAGATCGTAATGGTGAGGTCTTCCCGATCGTTGTTCCGGACAATGTTCACATTATAGGAGACGAGGCTCTGAACACTATCCTGTTCGCAGGCTCAGATGAAGATAATGAGGCAGCGACCATGATCATCAAACCAGTTCAAAATGTACGAATCGCCAACCTGACCCTCAGTGGTGGTTATTCAGAGGGACATGGTTGTACAGGAGGCGGAGGCCTATTGATCACCGCCGAGGACATGTTCAATCTTGATACACAGAA
>CALCSS010000098.1 GCA_937893835.1 uncultured Fidelibacterota bacterium | reverse complement strand
CGATAGATGTGCAGCCGGAAAATTATTCAATTCATTCTGAATCTAATTTAGAATTAAATATTGATTCAGATGTCTTTGATTCACTCACTATTCAGTGGTTAGATGAGGAGTATTTTCCATTAACTGAAAAAATGATCATCAATGATCCTACAATTGATCTGCCGAGTGATATTGACTCAAGCAGACTTACACTTGTAGGAGTTTATAAAGATGAAAATAGTAGTAATAATCAATTTTCGGTATCAATTGAAATCGATGAACCCTATATTGAGATTAAGGATATTGAGCCAGAGAATCCTATCCATGGAGATAGTATATCATTTGTTGCCAATATTGATGTGCTTGATGAGATCTTGAGTGTTGAGTGTTGGTTGGATAGTGCATTTTATACGAATATGTTTCAAGATGAAGAGACCATTTATAGGCTAGAGAACAAAATTCACACCTCTCTATCAGGAAGCAGAATAATCGCTTATGTCAAGGTCATTACTTCTGATAATTCAGTATATTGGTCTTTACCCATTGAAATACAAACCCTATCTGAAATTGATGTCCAACCAATTTCAATTCAATTACCTACATCAAAAAGAATTGGATTAATGAATTCATTGATCAATAAGTCTAATGGTTTTGGCTCATATTATTTATCATTGGATGCACAATGGGAAGGAGATTCAACTTATTCTCAATTGTATTATGATTCATCATTTATCTCACCTTATGAACAGATCTCAGATATTATTGATCTACCATTACCTTCTGGTTCACACAATTTTAGTATTTCTATTGATAACAAGAGAAATTTTATTCAAGATACGATCTATACCATTGATACGACAATATTAGTTGATCGATTTTGGATCACTCCAAGCAATGGCACTACTGAAGACCTTGAAAACAATGATACAGTAACATATGGATCATTGGATTTATTTGTAGGTCCTGATGTTATTAACGAAGATAAAATAGTATTTTTTAATCAAATAGAGGATATTAACGTTGGAGATCAGCAAACTAGCCTCAGTCCGATCATAGATGATGAATTCTTAAAACCAATAAATATCCAAATTGAGAATGAAGTACCATGGATATCATTCTGGCAATGTACGCGGGGTTATGAGAATGACACCTTGCTTTTTGGATTTAATGAACAATTTGGATTATGGACTCCTATACTAGGTGATTGGAATGACAATAAATATACATTCTCTGGCATTGGCTCAATGGATTTGGTTTGGATGAGGTCAAACGACAAAACCCCGCCTGTATTGGAAGGGACAATAGATGGTCAGCGATTACTCAAAGGTAGTTATATAGGTCCTGAGCCTGAGATAATAATATTTGTTAGAGATGAAAGTGGAATTGAGTTTGAAAAGACAAAATTCTTTAAAAATGGTCAAGATTGGGATGTGACAAATGATGTTGACATTGACCAAAATGGAATATTGACCCATATAACATTAAATCCAAAGCTATCACAAAATGATAGAACCATTAGTTTTATAACTTCGGACATGATGGGGAATGAATCTGATACCCTCACTCTTGATTTTTTTATTACTCAAGAAATGGAAATAATGGATTATGGGAATTTCCCAAATCCATTCAATATACAGACCAGGTTTTCATATGAATTAACTCGCACTGCTGATGATTTGAAACTGATTCTATATACGGTGTCTGGGCGAAAGGTGAGAGAATTCAATAATAGTAATTATCTTCTAAATTCTGGTTTAAATACCAGTGGCTATCATGAAATTGTCTGGGATGGGAGAGATGAATGGGGTAGTGAGGTAGCAAATGGTATCTATTTTTATAAGTATACAATAAAATTTGATGATAGGACATTTAATAGCATAGGAAAGGTAGGCAGGTCAAGGTGAGAAGGGCATCTGTCATTCTATTATTTAGTTTTCTTTTTTCTACAGGAAAATACGGAGACTCATTTTTAAAAATTGGCACATCTGCCCGAGACATAGGACTAGGACAGGCAATCGTGGCTGATATGGGCAACGCCTCCGGTTTTAATATTTGTCCTGCATCGATAGCTTCAATTAATAGTAGAACCTTTTATTTTTTAATTGTAGATCAATATGGATTGGCAGAGTATTATAGTGGGGGAATGGTCATGCCATTGAAAAACGATCAATTTGCCAGTTTAAATATCTCTGGTTTGATGATTGATGATATACAATTACGTCCGGATCTAGGTTATATTGGTTCTTATGAGCAAAGGCGTGATGTGATTCGAGGTCTTTTTGAACAAGGCTATAGTTCTTTCAATGATCTTGAGATTGCCTTGACATCCACTTTTGTAAAAATGACCAAAGGCACAATGAATATGGGATTTAATCATTATTCTTATGAGATGCCATTTGGCATCAACACAAGGTTGATCAAGAAAAAACTTTATGATAAAGAGGCCTTTGGCATCGGATTTGATCTGGGAGGGATATTTTCATTAGAACTTGCAGAACTATTCAGCTATAATTGGCTTGGTAAACTCGCGATTGGTGCCAGCATAAATAATGTTTACGGTACTCACATTATTTGGTCTAATGACCTAAAAGATGTCATACCCATGCAAATAATATCAGGATTTAGTTATGAACAGCCTATTCAAATGCTTGATTCCAAAGTTCTGTTTTTATCACAAAAGAATGATCTCTACCCAAATGATTCACAATTTGGAATTGAATTTGCGATTATGAAAAAATTATTTGTAAGAATTGGAAATCGAGCTGGCATAAATCAAGGGGGACTGGGTTTTTCAACCAAGATCATGCAGATCAAGGATATAAGAGTTGATTATAGCTTTGGTGGTCACGACCTTGGTAATGCTCATCGTTTAGGTTTTGAACTGAAGTTTTGAAAATTTCCTTTCAAATTTTCATTCTATTATTCCTCTCTATCAGTTGTGATGTACCAATTGAAAGACATATAGATATTGATGCACCTATACTCGTTGGAAAATCCCGATCTGATGCTCAAATAGAATTAGGCATTGATACTGAGTATAGATTAAAACATGGTATTCAAATTATGTGGTATTCTAATAATGAGAATAATGTTGAGTACTATTCAATACATAGAGGTGAAATGGAGATGGAACCAATGATACAATTTCAAAATATAGGTAAGGTATTTTTAGATGATCCATTGGCCTCGGATACTTTATTTTTTGATACGACTGCTATGAGACATATAACGTATTCCTATTTTATTAGGGCAGTGGGTTTACAGGGAAATATAAGTAATTCTTCAGATACGGTTTCTTATACTTTAAATGATAGTCCTAATGCGATTTCACCAGTAAATACAATAGCAGATTCATTCCCAATATTTCGATGGATAGATAATATTTCAAATTTCCAATATACAAGTGAGTTTGTGATTAGAGTTGAGAATGTTGAACAAAATAATGTAAATACGATTTGGACAAGCCATTTTTATAATGAATGGTTTGGATTTGAAAATTATAGTCCTATTTCTTTCCAGTATTTCCCCGCCACTTGTTCATGGGGAGAGTATAACGATGTTTTTCACGAAAATGCGCCATCGAACACTATCTCATGCTTTGGGGCAGACACAGGACTACCACAAGGTTCATATCGTTGGAAGATAAAATCTATAAGCCAAGTTAATAACCAAAATGGTATCGATGAAGCAAGTGGCGAGTCACCATGGAAATACTTTAATATTTCATTTTAAATTTCAATCCAATTCAAAATCATACTTATGGTAATACTCTATCTCTATCGCAAATACCAATCATTTTGGTGCATATTGAATAAAAATATTGGAGTGTGTCTTCTGTACTGTGGTTCATCATTCATAATCTACAACTCTGTATTTTAAGTTTATGCTTCGGTTAGTAGATTTAGATATGAGTAGATTTTTACCATTATTATTGATATTTGGATTTGTTTATTGTCAAGGAGGTGGATATGCATTGGATTTTGATGGATCGAATGATTATTCACAACATGGAACAAATTCGTCGTTACGTCCTACTTCAGCAATTACACTTGAAGCCTGGATAAATATTCACTCAAATTCAAACTGGGAAAGTGCAGTTAGCTACGCTACTGATAATGGTGCTACTGAATCTGGTTATGACTTATTCTGCAAGGGTGCAGGATCATATAAATGGAGTTTTAGAGTAGCTCGTAATGGCATGTCAGAAGGAGAGTGGGCGACTGATCCTTATGCATTTCTTGCAATATTGCAATGGATTCATGTAGCTGGAACATACGATGGAACTACAGTTTGTTTTTATGAAAATGGTGTTTTATCAACTTCTGAGGCACATTCAGGAGACATAGATTGGAATCCTTCACCGAATAAATTCTCTCTTGGTAGATTCCATGACAGTGATGAAAATAATTATTTTGATGGGTATCTTGATGAAGTTCGTATCTGGAGTGATGCCCGAACTGCATCAGAGATACAGGAATACATGCATAAAGAGGTCGCAAGTGATGCAAGTGGATTAGTAGCATATTACAAGATGAGTAATGGTACGGGTACAACAATTACAGATGATAGCCAAAATAGTAATACAGGAACAATGGTAAATATGAACAATGCAGATTGGGTCACCTCCTATGCACCCATAGGTGACCTAGGTTCAAGCTATGAGACGGATGTGGAAGGAATATGGAAAGTATCCAGCACCAGCGAGTCCGATGCCTCGGATGGACTGACCATGACAATGGGAAGTGCTCTTTCCACAGGCAACTTCGCCGTGTTTGGCAACAACAACACCAGTAGTACATCCACATCTGATATTGGATCGGTGGGAA
>CALCSS010000097.1 GCA_937893835.1 uncultured Fidelibacterota bacterium | reverse complement strand
TTCACCTTACTGTGGTTAGTCACTTTGACAAATGCATTTAACTTCATAGATAGTTCAGATGGATTATCCGTTGGACTCAGCGGTCTTTCTGCAGCGTTCTTTCTTGTTATTACATTGTCTAATGGTCAGTCTACCATGATTTACTTTTGCGCTATTCTTCTAGGTGGTTGCATAGGACTTTATTTTTTCAACTCATATCCAGCAAAGTTATTTTTAGGTGATTCGGGTTCACAAACCCTTGGGTTTCTATTAGCGGCTATTGCAATAGTCTATGATCCGAATACTGGAATACAATCTTCAACATGGTTTCTTCCAATAATGATCTTCTACGTACCCTTGTTCGATCTGGCTTTGGTAATACTCTCCAGATTGAGGAGAGGTAGGCCAATTCATCAAGCCTCTCGGGATCATACCTATCATCGTTTATCAAAAAGAGGAATATCCATCAATCATGCAGTACTTGTACTACATGGGATTTCTTTGGTCTTGAGCATGACTGGTTATTTATGTTTAAATTTACCGGCGCTATATGCAAATATTGTCTTTTGTTTAACAATGACTCTAGGAATTGCAATATTCTTTGAATTGGATAACAATTATTCCTGAATACCATGGCTAATTTTTACCTCGAATTTGAAAAACCTCTAAAAGGCCTTGATGAACGTATTATTTCATTGAGTTCTATGACCAATCCTAATAAGGATGACATCTTATCCCTTTCAAAAATAAAAGAAGAGCGAGCAATATTGATCAATGAGGTTTATTCTGGATTATCAAGGTGGCAACGAATTCAACTTGCACGCCACCCAGACCGTCCATATTCATTGGACTACATTACTCATCTATCTCCTGATTTCATAGAATTGCATGGAGATAGACATTACAAGGATGATCCTGCAGTGATTACCGGCCTAGGTCATATTGATGGTCATAAAATAGCATGGGTGGGACAGCAAAAAGGTAGGAATACCAAGGAAAATCTATATCGTAATTTTGGCATGATGAGACCAGAGGGTTATCGCAAGACCATTAGAGTAATGAAACTTGCTGAAAAATTTCATTTGCCAGTTGTCACACTAATAGACACCATAGGCGCCTACCCTGGCATCGGCGCTGAAGAAAGAGGACAAGGAGAGGCGATTGCAAGAAATCTCATGGAAATGTCAAGTTTGAATGTCCCAATCATAAGTATTGTCATAGGAGAAGGGGCAAGTGGTGGAGCACTGGGCATTGGTGTATGTGATAAAATGCTTATGATGGAAAATACATGGTACTCTGTGATCAGTCCTGAAGGTTGTGCCTCAATCCTTTTTAGAGATGCCAAACGTGCTGAAGATGCTGCCGAAGCATTGAAGCCCATACCAACTGACCTAGAGAAAGTTGGAATCTGTGAGAGAATAATAGATGAGCCCAATGGAGGTGCGCATCGAGATTTCACCTCTTCTGCTCAGTCATTAAAAACTGCATTGATAGAAGAATTGGACAACCTGTCAAAGGTCGATTCATCGGATTTCCTAGATAATAGAATAAAGAAATATGATGCCCTTGGCTATTTTGAAGAGGGTTGATGATTAAACATGATCATTTTATCAAGGTCTATTATAGAGATGTCGACCAGATGGGTATTGTATATTATACTAGGTATCTTGAATATTTTGAGGAAGCTAGAACTGAATTATTAGATGCACTGGGTCTAAGCATTTCATCAATTGAAGAAGGAGGAATGCAATTACCAGTGATAACTAGTCATTGCGAATACAAATTAGGTGCAACTTTAGAAGATAAACTCCTGATTGAAACCTCCATTAAGCAAATTCCAAAAGCAACACTATCAATTGATTATAGCGTACAAAATAGCCTTTCTGGTCAAATTCTAGTTACTGGCTATACCAAACATGCGTTCATTGATATGTCTGGTAATCCAAAAAGAGTGCCGAAATTTATCTTGGATAAGATAATATCTCATTTTTAATAAACATTTTACAATATCAATAATGTTCCAAGCCCTCTATTTAATAGGTTTTTTTGTTTGTGGGTAGGTTGGTATATATTTAGTTATATAACATAGATCATTAAAATAAAATTTTGATTATCTATTGATTAGGTATACTGCAGATATTCCAAAGATTCCACCTATCAAGGTTGATAGTTGCAGTTGCTCTGATAAGAATATCATTGCGAATCCCATTGCTGTTATTGGCACCATAAATATGTAGGCACTAGCTTGTTTTGGACCTAATTCTATAGACGCAAGAAAATATATTGATGTCCCAAAGGACATTGCAATAAATGAAAGGATGAGGAGATTGATCCAGAAAATCCAATCAAATTCAAAAACCAATAGTAGATTCTCATTATATGCAATTGGCAGACTCAAAATAAATGCAAAAGTAAAACTCCAAAAACTATAGGTCATATATGGTGTCTTATCCTTGGACCTAGAAGTGACTATTGTAACGCAGACCCATGATAATGAGGCCAAGAGAAAAAATAAATTACCGGATCTGAGAATGGAGATTAGATCAAATTCCCATATTCGTATTATCAAAGCACCACCCAGTAGACCAAGCATGAATCCGATAATATCCTTATTGACGATTTTAGTGCCAAAAATAGTACTGACAAAGATCACAGTAAGAATTGGATTTAAAGTTGTGACCAAGACTCCACCAGCACCTGCTAAGCCTATTTGTGTACCCTTGAAATAAAAATAATTATAAGATACCATAAATACGGAATTAGTGAGGATAAGGAGAATATCTTTTTTGTCAATTCTAAACCTGGCTTTTGATAGTTTTAGTATTGGTGCAATAGATATGGCTGCCAGTAAAAATCTCCAGACCATTATGAGGGGTGCCTCACCATATTGACCAACGATCTTTGCATTGGTCCAAGATAATCCCCAAGATAGCATGGCAAGAACCATTAGGATATTTAGTGTCAGGTCCTTACGAGGAAGCATGGGGTAGGGTTCACATTCTGAAAACTGGGGAACGGGTGTCAGAGATGGGGTTATGTTGTATTGCTTGGAGTGCTAATATCAATTTTTCTCTTGTCTCCAATGGGCTAATGACACCGTCATCCCAAATGCGAGCACTCGCATAATATGGATTTCCCTCTTTTTCGTATTTATCCAATATAGGTTTTTTTACCATCTCTAGCTCATCATCTGTTACGGTTCTACCATCTAGCTCAGCCTGATCCTTTTTCAAAGTAGACATCACATTTGCAGCCTGGTCACCTCCCATCACTGATATTCTTGCATTAGGCCACATCCACAGGAATCTTGGTTGATATGCGCGACCATTCATTGCATAGTTTCCTGCACCAAAGCTACCACCGATCAGAATTGTGAACTTCGGTACGTTGGTGGTTGCAACAGCCTGTACCATTTTTGCACCATCCTTGGCGATGCCGCCTGCTTCAGCTTTCTTGCCTACCATGAATCCAGTTATGTTTTGTAAAAAGAGCAGAGGTATCTTTCTTTGCCCGCATATTTCAACAAAATGTGCACCTTTCAAAGCAGTCTCACTGAATAAGACACCATTATTGCCTATTATGCCCATTGGGAAGCCACCTATCTTGGCAAAACCTGTAACAAGTGTTTTTCCATAATCAGACTTAAATTCCTCAAAGTTTGAGCCATCTACTATCCTAGCGATAATCTCATGTACATCGAATGGTATTCGATGACTTTTACTTAAAATGCCAAACAATTCATCTTGTTCATAGATAGGCTCTGAAAATTCTTTAAGGTGTTTTGATTGTCTGGGTAAATGATCTATGATGCTACGCATTTTTTCGATTGCGTCATCGTCATTATCTGCAAAATGATCGGCAACACCGCTCATTCGTGTATGGAGTTTTGCACCACCTAATTCCTCAGCAGTAGCCGTCTCGCCAATGGCAGCCTTGACCAAAGGAGGTCCACCCAAGAAAATTGTTCCAGTCTTGTTAACTATTATCGCCTCATCACTCATTGCAGGTACATAGGCTCCTCCAGCTGTACAAGAGCCCATCACAACTGCAAATTGAGGAATGCCTTTTGCGCTCATCCTAGCTTGATTGTAAAAAATTCTACCAAAATGATCTCTATCGGGAAATACCTCATCTTGTTTTGGTAGGAAAGCTCCACCACTATCTACAAGGTAAATACATGGCAAGTGGTTTTCTAGGGCTATTTCTTGTGCTCTAAGATGTTTTTTTACTGTAAGAGGGTAGTAGGTACCACCTTTGACGGTGGCATCATTTGCTATTACTATGCAGGATTGCTCATTTATCGTTATTATTCCAGTGATTATTCCTGCAGCAGGGACATCGTCATCATAGACCTCATACCCAGCGAATTCAGAGAATTCAAGTATTGTGGTATCCTTGTCCTTTAATCTATCAATTCTTTCCCTAGCGGTGAGTTTCCCACGTGACCTATGTTTCTCAACTTTATCATTAGTCCCCATCTCTCTTATCTTTTTGATCTTATTATTTAGATCATCAGAAAGTGTCTTATGATGATCATAATTTGAAATAAAACGATCTGAGTCTTTATTGATCTTTGTTTGAATTATGGACATTGTTTATAAGCTCGATAATTTTTTCATAATATCCAAATTTCTAGCCATTTACAATGGAGTGTTTAGAAATAATATTTTCTATTATCAATTACGTCAGCATCCTCTTTCAGGCCTTCTATCCATGCTTGAAATAGTTCTCCTTGTTTTCTGGAGAAGATCAGATCTCGTAATTGTAATCTCTGAGTCTCAAACTTTGTTGAGTCGAATTCTTCAATCTCGATCAATTGGACTATCGCTTGTCCGCGATTGGTCTCCAGAGGGCCTAGTATATCACCAGGTTCAGCAGCTAATAAAGCGCCATTTAAAAAATGACTTCTTCCAATGGATGTAAATCCTTGCAATAGAGTTTTTGATTCATTTTTAAATCCATCTAGGTCTTCTTCGCCTTCAATTAATTCTTTCAAGGCAATCCCTTTACTGGAAAGTTTGATCAAAAGGTTATTTGCCTCTTCCAAAGTAGCATTGGTTGCCTTTTCCTTATCGATCTTCCTAGTGATTTGGGATCTGACCTCTTCAAATGTCTTGACACCTGGAGGAGTGACGGAATCGATTCTGCATATGGCGTAATATTCTTCATTTTCTAGAATATCAGACACTTCACCTGTTTTACCATTGAATGCAAATCGAATGGCAGACCTTAGACCACCCAAGCCAGTAACAGCATAGCCTGTATTGTCAAATCTATTGTAAATACTTATATCTAGGTCGTGCTCTTGAACTGCTTTTTTAAAACCAAGATCCTGTGCATCATAACTGAAGAGGGTCGCAGCCTTTTTTATATTGGATAGTGTTGTTGGAGACATCTCAGTTTGAATCAAGATATGTGAGGCTAGTAATTCCTTGTTTCCATCATCACCAATTCTATTATCACGAACGTGAATCACGTGATATCCAAAGTCTGATTTGATAGGTCCAACTATTTCATTCTTCTTTGCATTGAAAGCGGCTTGATCAAATGGTTTGACCATCCTGCCCTCCTTGAACCATCCTAGATCTCCGCCTTTGGTATTTTGGTTGCTGGGGTCCATTGAATATTCATTGGCTAATTTTTCAAAATTTTCACCTGACCTTGCCCTTTTGTATAATTCTGTGGCAAGGGTGTTAGCTGAGCTAGAATCAAATTTGGAAGGCTCCTTTTTCCATGATACAAAGGATATGGAGCATAGTCCATCATGGGAATAATCAGATTTGGTATTGGCGTATTCAGCACGCAATTCATCGATCGTGGCTTTCGATTCTTCTTTCGATACAGTTGCCTCTGTAATATGTGCCCCAGTTACTGTGAATTTGATATTGCGTTTGATGAACTCATTCCTAAGGTCATCTGGTGTAATGATTATACTTTCATCTATCATTTTCTGAAGTTTATAATTAGGTATGTATGTTTCTTTCATGAATGACTCGATTGGCGTCCATTCATTACCTTGAGGATTTGCCAATGCTTGTAAGTATTTATTCTTATCAAAGATCCCATTGGTTTGAAAATTTGGATTTTGAGTCAGGAATGGGGGAGGATTGTTCTCCAAGTGATAGATGACCTCATCATCTGACGCGGTTATGCCTAATCTTTCGACCTCTTGAGATACAAGGATGTCCTGGAGAAGATTGTCCCAGGCACTATTGCGGGCTCGTTGTAATTGGAAGTCATTTATTGGTTGTCCACCTGAACGAGCATTTTGTAGTTGCTGGTTTACAATATTATTAAAACGGTCAGGGGTAATATCCTGACCATTAATCCGAGCAATAGTGGTCTGAGGGTCCACATTGCCAAACAATTGGTCGATGATATTTGCACCGCCAACCAGACCACCAACGGTCATGCTTAAAAGGAAAAGTGCAAGGAGTGCCCACAGTACAATATGCATCTTTTCGCGCATTGATGTCATTAATGCCATAAAAAATCCTTCCTAATTTTAATTGAATTTCATGATCAAAGATTATTTAAAAATTTTGCTGGCAAATTTATACTTGGGTATTTGATGAAACAATGAGCAAGACTGATATAACTTCCATACCTAATTATGAAAGAATGTCGATCAGCATTTGTCATAGGTGATGGTACAATCAATGTTCTGATAATGGGACATGAGACAATTCCATACTTCAATATTTATAAGATATTAACATTGGATGAAGCTGCAAAAGCCCGTCAAAATATTGCAGATAAAAAGAAATTTTGGAAATTATTACTTGCTTCAGAATGATTAATTTAACGGAACTTGAAAAAGATATACTGAAATGTAAAAAATGTGATAGGCTTGTTACATTCAGAGAGAAGATCGCAAAGGAAAAGCGAAGGTCATATATGGATTGGGACTACTGGGGGAAAGCTGTTCCTGGTTATGGCGATTCAAATGCAAGGATCATGATATTGGGATTAGCACCAGCAGCACATGGTGGGAATAGAACTGGAAGAGTTTTTACAGGAGATAAGTCTGCAGAATTTCTATTCAGATGTCTCCACCATGTTGGTATGGCAAATCAACCCAACTCAGATCACAGAGATGACGGACTAGAGATTGATGGGTACATTACTGCAGCAGTTAAATGTGTGCCCCCTGGTGATAAACCAACGGCTCAAGAGAAGGAAGAATGTAAACCATTTCTCACAAGGGAATTTGAGATATTACATGATCTGAAGGTGGTCCTGGGTCTGGGAAAGATAGGATTTGAATCATGTCTTAAATTCGTGAGGGAGGCATATCCACTCAAGATGAAGGATTATAAATTTGGTCATGGGGTTCGCTATGAGCTTCCAAATGGCCTCATTCTATTTGGTTCTTTTCATCCAAGCCCACGCAATGTCAATACTGGAAGACTCAGTTTTGAAATGATGGTGGATTTTCTTGAAGTTGTAAAAGAGGAAGTGAATTGATTCGTCTTATTATCTATCTGATATTTGCCATGCAGTCGGTTCATGCGGTTTGGCTAACCTATGAGGAGGCCATGCATAATTCACCTTTCAAATCTGCAAGCATGGGGTGGACGATACCATTTCCAAATGAAGATGCGATCCTCATTAGAGGTAGTGGAGATAATTGGAGAAAATGGTACAAGGTTGATCTCCTTTCCAGTGATACCATATTGTTCTTAGACAGTATGGCATTGAATAATAAAGGTGATGATCTATATGTCAGTGACCTAGAGTTTTCAAAGAAGGGAGACAAGGTCCTTATTCGAACTGACTCAAAAAAAATATGGAGGTACTCTCATTTTTCCACCTATTTTGTTTATGATGTCCTAAAGAAGAGATTGAATCCACTTACAGATCAAAATAAGGACCTAAGGAATGTAAAATTCTCGCCGAATGGTGAATTGATCGCGTACATTAGGAAAGATAATAATCTATACGTCTACGACATACCTCGAGGTCGACAACGTCAACTTACGACAACGGGTTCAGAGACAATCTCAAATGGTCATTTTGGATGGCTTTATGAAGAAGAATTGACAGGGTATGATGGATATCGTTGGTCCCCAAATAGTGAATCGATCGCGTATTGGGAGGAGGATGAGTCTATGGTTCCTGAGTTCTCAATGATCAATGACCTTGGCCAATATCCTTCAACAAGGAAAATACGATATCCAAAGGCTGGTGAGAGAAATCCAACCCTTAGGATTGGTGTCATACGAATCAAGGGTGCAGGTCGTAAATGGATAGATAATGCATTGGTAGATGATGATTATCTTCCATGGATGGAATGGGTCAATGATCAAAAATTGTCATTCATTAAGATGAGGCGGAATCAGAAGAATTGGGATCTCTTTGTATCAGATCGGATAACAGGTAGATCATTGAAAGTGCTATCTGAGGATGATGAGGCTGGTTGGCTAGAGAATCATGGCCAGATCAGGTATCTAAGTGATGGAAAGATCATTTGGATATCTGAGAGATCAGGATACAAGCATATTTGGATGTCCAAGCATTCTGGGTCACGATATTGGCCTATTACAGAAGGGTCTTGGGAGGTATCGAATATCGTGCATATTGATGAAGAATTGAAGTTGATCTATTTCATGGCCAATAAGGAATCCATCTTTGAAAAGAGGTTATACTCCATTCGGTTTGATGGAACAGAGCTAGCCCTACTCACACCAGAGAGTGGCAGTCATTCAGTTAGAGTTACAGGCACAGAAAGATATTTTATAGATACTTATTCCAGTTTAGATGTTCCAAGAAGAATATTATTAAAGGAATTGAAGACTGGAAACATCATCAGGGTATTGGGCGAAACAGCATTGGATCAATTCAATGAATACGAATGGTCAAACCCCAAGATAGTTCATTTCCCATCAGCCGATGGTTCGACGATATTAGATGGCACATTGATATTGCCACCTGATCATGACCCTGATAAAAAATATCCTGTGATCATTCATGGATATGGTATGCCAGGTACACAGATCGTATGGAATAGATGGGGCTCTATTTGGGATCAGTATCTAGCACAGCAAGGATATGTCGTCTTTTCAATGGATTCTAGGGGGATGAGCGGTAGAGGAGAGACTTTTAAGAATCTAAGCTATGGTGACATGTCCAAATATTTGGCATTGGATAATGTTGCAGGAATTAATTTTCTCATTGACGAAGGGTATGCCGATCCAAAACGAATTGGAGCTTGGGGCTGGAGTGGTGGTGGATATTTCACATGTCTGATGCTAACAAGAAATGCAAAATACTTCAAGGCTGGTGTAGCCATAGCGCCTTGTACCGATTTTAGACTATATGATACAGCCTATACTGAAAGGTCCATGGGTATGCCACAGACCAATAAGGCTGGATACGATTCTACAAGTGTTTTGTCCTGGGTCCATAGGATGGAAGGAAGCATACTTCTGATGCATGGCACGGAGGATGACAATGTACACGCGCAGCACACTACACAGTTTGTCCAATCAGCGCTTAGGTCTGGCAAGGATGTTGAATGGTATCAGTATCCAGGGCGTAATCATGGGATCTATGGTGGCGGGGCAAGAGATCACTTGTACAAAAAGATGATGGAGTATTTTAAGGAAAATCTATAAACCTAGATATATAGAAGTATAAGGTTTGTTAATTATGGCTTATAATATTTGGTGTCCTTCTTCTTAATCCTTAACTTATGTTCTTAATACTATTTGCACTTTTAATAAAATTCAATCAAATTCAAATATTATGAAAATAAAATATGTACTACTAGCGACATCCTTGACGTTGACCTCCATTGCAGGACAGACGTATAAGAATGTAAGAGCGAAACAGGATGGGCTATCCATCACTGTTCAATATGATATGGCAGGAAAGTTATATAGAGGTGACCAGGTATCTCTGACCTATTCTCTAGATAATGGCAAGTCATATTCAGTAATAAACAATGCTGAGGGAGACATTGGTGCCAATGTATTGCCAGGCAAGAATAATGAGATCAATTGGCTGCTAATAGACAAGGATTTTATCATCGGTAAGATAATCAATTTTCGACTGGTCACAGTTCCGGAAGGCATGGTATATGTCGATGGTGGTCAATTTACACGTATGGGAATTGATGATAAGAAGAAGGAGAAGACCGAACATTCGATAGCATTAGGAAGTTTCTTGATGGATGAGACAGAGGTTACCCAAAGACAATATCGTCATGTAATGGGTAAATATGCCTCTGACTATACTGGTTGCATGGAATGTCCTGTTGAAAATGTATCATGGTTTGATGCAGTTGCATATGCACGAAAGGTCGGTAAGAGACTTCCAACGGAAGCGGAGTGGGAGTATGCTGCAAAAGGTGGAGCAGAAGCTAAGATTGGTCAATCTTATTCAGGATCTAATAAGATAGATGATGTGGCTTGGTATCTTGCCAACACAGAAAGTAAACAGCCTGTGGGAAAGAAGAAGCCTAACGCAATAGGCCTCTATGATATGTCCGGCAATGTATGGGAGTGGTGTGCAGATTGGTACCATAATGATTATTTCCAGATTGCTGATGTTAATAACCCTCAAGGACCTGAATATGGCACTGAGAAAGTTGTCAGAGGTGGTTCGTGGTTTAGTAATGATGTTTTCTGTAATGTTTCTAGACGCTATAAACTCAAACCAGACTATCGGGACACCAACTTTGGTTTTCGTTGTGTCAAAGATCTTTAAACCTGGAATCCAATAATGATAAATAATAATTTGATCAAATTAATACTAGGGGTCACAATGATGGTGATTCTCGAAAGTTGTGGTGCAGTGAAACCTCAGGTCCCAGCGCATGCAGTATCTAAGAAGAAAATAGCAGCTAATGCAAAGGTTGATAATAAAAAGTCGCTTGAAAAGAATAAAGATTCAGAATATGTACTCAATATTAAGACTCCTATTAAAACTGAAGGCACCAATTATATTCAAACTGTAAAGGCGTATACAAAGAAGGATATGGCACAAGATAATAATACATATTCTAAGGTTCCTTCAAATAGTCAAGTGGTTAAAGATCCGATAAGAAATGATAACACATCTTCAGATAGGTCATATTCAAATTATATAAGAGTCAAGACAGTATATGAGCTTGCAATGGATGCTAATCCATCCATGTTCTTACCCCATGACGAGTTTGAGACAGCTGATGAATACAAAAAGCGTGTTTCAGGTCAGGTCAGTTTAATGAAGGAAATAGTGCAAATGACCTCTCAGAAAATGGAGATAAAAAAGGCTCAACGCTTGCAAGTTGCCAAAGAAAAGGAACAAAAATCAAAAAATATTCTAGAAAATATGATGGCTGAATCATCTTCTTCTATTGAATTTACCCCAACTGACATTGGTCGATATAATCCAGAGAATGAGACGTTTCCGATCATCCTGCATAATACACAGTATCAAATATCGGTTCCTCGTGAAGAGGCAAGAACATTTAAGACCAATTTTAAATCTGTTAAGATCAAGGGTCTTAAGCAATTAAAACCACAATATGATGTTTCAGTAAAGGTGTCCAAGGCTCATATTCGCAGTCGTCCGAATGGCTCTATTGTTGGTATTGCAAGTAGAGGAGACCATTTTGAACATGTCCAGGATGAGGATGAGTGGTATAAGATCAATTATAAAGGCCAATTTGGTTTCACTCATATGAATAATGCCGAACTAAAATTGATTGACATAGCAGATTCATATGAATACCATGATATGGTTGCGATACATCCCACAACAGGTTCAATGTTTGCAATGACATCTGTCGATAAATTAGTGAAGGCGCCATTGAATCTAGCATCCAGAAAATTATTTGAATCTGGCCAGCCAGATGGTCCTAAAGAGTAATTAAAATCCTTTTTGGGGCTGTAGCTCAGTTGGGAGAGCGCTTGAATGGCATTCAAGAGGTCAGCGGTTCGATTCCGCTCAGCTCCACACTCTAAATCGTCTAAAAACCTCGTGTAAGCGGGGTTTTTTGTT
>CALCSS010000096.1 GCA_937893835.1 uncultured Fidelibacterota bacterium | reverse complement strand
TGGGCTTAACATATCAAGTCGAATATTATTAAAGGATGTTGGGCGCTTTCAAACTGACATTAATTATGTGAAAGTTATTGAAGAAAACAATTTGATTTTTTTACCTCCAGAGGCATTTAGTGGTTTTCCAATTGGGGTCAGTTTTAGAACGAACTCAAGATTTACCTATTCCATAAGTAGATCTATTTCAATGGTTTTATCAATGAACACAATTGATGATCAGAGATATAATGACTTCATATCATTCCAAGGAGAAATTCGTGCGTATTTTTAAATATATGTGGTTCACACTGTCTGTTGTAAGCGCCCAGACTGGAATCATAAAAGTATCATCCTTGGATTCTGATACTGTTCTTCAAAATCTCAATGAGCGATTAATTGATGATCAGAGATTATCTTTATCCTTTCAACTAGAGTCATTCAGTTTGAATGGTAATGAATCAACTTATAAGATCATTGATGGTAAAAAGAAGATTGATACATTGATGGTAAATAGTAATGATGAAATTCATAAAAAAATATTAGACCAAGTTTTTTATCCTTATAGGGATGTAGAAATTGATAATGAATTCGATCATATAGGAAAAAATCTGGTCTCAAGATATTCCTTTATCACTGAGGAACCAAATTACCAATTAGGATTGATTGATAACAAATTGGGCGCATCTGTCTTCTTTATGCCAGCATTTGAAAGCAATTTTTCAGGAATTCTTGGAATGAGTAAAATGGACAACAATTGGACTTTAAATGGTGAATTAAATCTGCAAATGGAAAATTATTTTAATAATGCAGAGAGTAGTAATTTCTATTGGAAACGCATTGACTCTCTTTCACAGATCATCAAATTAGGGTTCTCATTACCTCATCCATTTGCTTGGAACACCGGCATTGATATAAAGTACCACCATGAGATATTCAGAGGTCTATTTACATCAATGGAAAATAGATATATGTTGAACACCTTTGTACCTTTATTAAATAGCGTGGGTATAGGGTATGTTCGTGGTAGGACAAGTCCGACAGAAAAGGGTAGTGGGTATGGCTACAAAGAAATATCATATCAGGCATTTTCATTTGTGTCAAAGAAAGAGGACATAAATGATAGATATTTACCTACATCGGGGAATGCAATTCAATTGATGGTCGATGGTGGTTTAGACAATGAGCTTCGGTTTATTAATAGTAGTATTTTTTTGATGAGCATTATCCCAATAAATAATAGTACGCAGTGTAAACTCAAGTTTACAGGAAAAGGGATAACATATGGAGAATCACGTGTGCCAATGAGTAGATATTATTGGTTTGGTGGTGCATCGTCCATAAGAGGTTATGATGAACAGCAATTCTCTGCTACGCAATTTCAGGTTTCATCAATTGAACTAGGATATAGGACAAGCAATATGATGCAAGCTATTGCTTTTATAGACGTAGGATCAGATCAGATCAATATTATTGAAAGGAATTGGTTTGGTTACGGCATTGGTTTAAGTCAATTAAATAAGGATTTTATGATAAATTTAGAATATGGGCTTTCTGGTACTTCATTAGATAATGGTAAACTCCATGTTAAGTGGGTATCCCGTCTATAAAACTTGATAAGGTGACTTATAAGATGTGGCTGGAAAAATTGATGTTTTTGTTTGTTTTATTATTAATTGTAAATGGGTGTGAAACAAAACGAGAAGCCTTGGGAGCTGACAATGAGATACGAGTCATATGTTCCAAAGTTGACCGAGCCATCATTAATGAATATCTGTCCTTGATCTTTATCGATACTCTATTTACGCCAGAGCCTGAACCTTTTTATCATTTGAAATTTTCAGAACCTGAGACATATAATCAATTAAAATCTCAATCTCAGGTTGTTGTAGCTGCAGTAAATCGGGATATAAATAATTCTGGATATCAATTGGTGAAAAAGCTGCTTCCACCAGCACAGTTTGATTCCACTCAAAATGGTGACCCAACTATTTTAGGAAAAAATATTCATGCTAATAAACAATTATTCATGATCATAAATGCTGGAACAAAAGAACAATTGATGATGAACATTGAACAAAATAAGAATCAATTCAGAAAATATTTTCATGATCAGTTCATTGATCGCCAATCTAGATTCATTTTTGGAGAGGATAGGAATAAGAAACTTGAGGATTCATTGAGATTAGAGTATGGATGGACATTGAAAATTCCTTGGGGTTGGGATAGAATAAAAAATCGTCCAGATTCAAATTTTGTATGGCTTGGTAAAGAAATGCCATTTCAATGGATAGGTATTGGATGGGTTAAAGGTAACTTATTAGAAGAGGAGTTATCTGTAGGTGAATATCTTTGGGAATGGCCAAAAGAACATTATAGATCCATTCAAATTAATAATTATAAGTTCAAGTTAGATAAGACAAATTACGGTGGCACTTTTGCCTGGAGAGCTCAAGGGATATGGGAGACAGTGGACCTTAAAGAGTCTAAGGGAGGGCCATTCCAATCCTATCTATTTTATGATCCAATAAATGATCTGACATATCATTTGAATTATTTAATACATCATCCAGGAAATGATAAATCTATTTTTATGAGGCAGATGGACATGATAATAAAAACCTTTAAAATTTTATAATTTATGCGAGTACTAATCACTGGTGCATTTGGACAGTTAGGTTTTGCCCTATATGATGCCCTATCAAAAAACGATCAATATGAGATTCTTCGTACTGGTCGTTCTATACCATACGGGCAGGAAGGTATCGCTTTAGACATTCAAAATCAGGTGTACCTAAAAGAGGTGGTCCATTCAACTAGGCCTGATATTATAATCAATCTTGCAGCGATGACAAATGTTGATGCTTGTGAAAGAAATCCAGAACTTGCTGGCGAAATAAATGTTGCTGGATTGCAACATATTTGTGATTCCTTTTCAGGTAAGATTATACATCTTTCAACAGATTATGTGTTTAATGGTAAATGTGGACCCTATACTGAGGAAGACCAGGTATGTCCAATATCCACATATGGGAAAACAAAATTGGCATCTGAACGTATTTTATTGGACAATGATGTCAATAACCTGGTGATCAGAGGAAATGTACTTTATGATAATTCACCTCATACCAAAGCAAGTTTTCTAAACTGGGTGTTATCATCATTGAAGGGGAATCAAGAAATAAATGTAGTTGAAGATCAAATTAATAATCCAACTTGGACTAGGTCAATGGCTGATATTATTGAACTTTCCATTACCAATGACCTTAGTGGTATCATTCATTGGGGTGACGCAGATCATATCAATAGATATGATTTTGCAATCAAGATAGCGGAAAAATTTTCTCTTGATGCATCATTGATAAAACCTATTTTAACAGAGGATTTAAAGCAAACTGCACCAAGGCCACTACAATCTGGACTCGTTACCACAAAATTGGTTAAAATACTAGATGTTGTACCACCATCAATTAATGACTGCCTAGACGAAATAACACAATTATAATATAATGAAGACCTTAATCATATCACCTACATATAATGAAAGAAAAAATATTCAACGTTTGATTGAACAAATTTTTAATCTTAAGTCAGACTACCATTTATTGGTGATCGA
>CALCSS010000095.1 GCA_937893835.1 uncultured Fidelibacterota bacterium | reverse complement strand
CCATTGACCCAGTGGAGAAATTGTATTTGAATGGCTCAATTTGGACTGGAGATGAAGATAACCCCAGGGCAAGTGCGATCATTGTGAGAGGTGAGAAAATTGTATTTGTAGGGTCAGATACTCAGGCCCTGTCAATGGTCAATGAGAATGCGGAGCAGATAGATCTTCAAGGGAAATTTGTCACTCCCGGCCTTATAGATAATCACGTACATTTCATAACCGGAGGAATGCAACTCTCCCAGGTCAATCTCTACGATGTAAGTAGTAAGGAAGAATTCCAAAAGCGTGTGCTTGAGACTGATAACCTATTGCCAAAGGGCAAGTGGATGGTCGGAGGTAATTGGGACCATGAGAAATGGGGTGGAAACTATCCAGACAGGTCTTGGATCGATGAGGTTGCCATGGATAGGCCTGTGCTGCTGGATCGATTGGATGGTCACATGGCTCTTGCAAATGGTAAAGCACTTTTACTTGCCAATATCACCGAACGAACGAACGACCCTGATGGAGGGATCGTTCAAAAGGATGGCAGTGGGTATCCTACAGGAATATTAAAGGATAATGCCATAGGCCTTTGTAGTAACTTAATTCCAGATGATTCAAAAGAAGAACTGGATCAAGCATTGGAACGGGCAATGGACCAGGCGCTTTCTATGGGCATAACGCAGGTACATGACATGGGCTCATGGGAAGACCTTGAGACCTATCAGCGTTGTCTTGATAATGGAGATCTGAAGATCAGGGTCAAACTCTTCACCTGGTATTCCAATTGGAGGGATATCCTATCATATGTTAAAGAAAATGGCCCAGGAGGCGATTGGCTGAAGTGGGACGGTATTAAAGGTATGATGGACGGGTCATTGGGATCGAGAACGGCATGGATGAATAGGCCTTATCTCCCCGATCATGGTGGATCATCCAGTAAAGAGGCTCTGCCCACTGTAGGAATCTTGACGATAGAGGATACTTCATCTTTCAAGACCTTGCTTAGAGAGACGGATAAGGCGAACATACAGCATGCGGTGCATGCGATAGGTGACAAGGCGAATGACTGGATATTGGATGAATTCGCAAAGATCAGATCAGAAAATGGTGAGAGGGATAGGAGAAGCCGTATCGAGCATGCCCAACATCTTTCCCCAACCGCGATCGATCGATTCTCAAAGGAAAATATCATACCATCGATGCAGCCGTACCATCTCTTTGATGATGGTTCTTGGGCACACAAGAGGATTGAACGCGATCTACTGAGTAGAACATATGTGTTTAGATCGCTCCTTGATAGAGGTGCTAATTTGACCTTTGGATCTGATTGGACTGTGGCTCCCCTAGATCCAATGACGGGAATCTATGCTGCGGTCACACGAAGGACTCGAGATGATAGAAATTCAGATGGATGGTTTCCCAAGGAAAAGATAAGTACAGAGGAGGCGTTAAGATGTTATACCACCAACAATGCATATGCCGCATTTTGGGATTCTACAACAGGATCCATAAGCGTTGGTAAGAATGCAGATTTCGTGGTCCATTCACATGATCTTTTGACGATTTCTCCAGAACAGATTATCAAGTCTAAGGTTCTCCGTACGGTCGTTGGAGGCAGAGACCATTTGTTCGAATTATGAAAAAATGGAGATCATATCATTCCGGTGTAGCTGATGACTTATATGATGTCATAGTCATTGGTTCGGGCATTGGTGGTCTTTGTGCAGCGGCCTTGT
>CALCSS010000094.1 GCA_937893835.1 uncultured Fidelibacterota bacterium | reverse complement strand
AACGAGGTGTCCCCTTGTTATCAAGAACATGGAAGGCCTTGATCGGAAATTCTATGTTCTTGAGGTCTAGCTCACCCGCATCCTCAAAGGAGGCCATTATCTTACGATTGATCATGTCAAACAGTGTCTGTGATACGCAAATGCCGGATGGTTTGGCCGCAGCCTCCAAGCGCGCAGCAATATTGACAGCGTCCCCAAATAGATTATCATCAGAGACCATGACATCCCCAATGTTGATCCCTACTCGAAATATCATCTGATCCGTATCAGGCTGGCCTTGGTTCATGGTCTTCATCTTGGACTGAATGGCTATTGCTGCCTCAGATGCTTTTATGGGACTAGAGAATTCAGCGATGACACTGTCACCAGCGCTGCCAAAGATAACACCATCATTCTCATCGATGATCTGATCAATGACCACCCTTCGCTCATTCAGGATCTTCAGGGTGTTGACCTCATCCTCGCCCATCATCTTGCTGAATCCCACTACATCGGAGGCAAATATGGTTGTTAGTTTTCTCTCCATGATTATTATTTTAGAAGTATCATTTTTTTTGCATCCATGAATCCACCCGATCGAATTACGTAGAAATACATTCCGGCGGAGACCATTTCACCTTGGTCATTGGTCGCATCCCAATGAACTGTATGAAAACCTGGATCCTTTTTAGTTGAGACCAAGGTCTTTACATGTCTACCAACAACATCATGGATGGTAATTGAAACAAGATCTTCTTTCGGAACCCCATATTGGATCTTCGTGCTAGGATTAAAGGGATTTGGGTATGCATCACTGAGAGAGTATGCTACTGGCAAACTCTCTCCATCAATTCCAAGGGTCTCAATCGTAATTGAGAAGTTATCCTCCCAGTAGGAATCTTCGCCTGAATAGATATCCACATTGATCAATATGGTCGAATCCGCACTGCAATCATTATTGATAGACGCTACAAAAAAATAGCCACCTGATCCCACGGAATCACTAGGCGCTACATCACCCAAATAATAAAGGTCGGATGAGAGAGCATCAAGACATGCCATGCTCTCTGCACCAAATGATACGGAGACATCCGTTAATTCTTGGTCTGGACTATGGTTTGTGACAATGAACTCCATGAGCAATACATCACCGGGGTTCCCAATTGTCTCACCTATCATTGATACGGTCACAGGACCGACACTGGTAAAAATTCCAATATTCTCATAAAATAATGTTTCACTATCAGCACCATGTTCCATCTCAAGGTCGATATTAAAGAATGATTGCGCCCCAGGACTCCAACTGGTGGACCATGTTCCGTCACTCTCCTCCATCTCAACCTGTACCTGGTCGCCATTGATCACATCATTGACATATGCTAGAATTGACGCATCATCTACATCACCTAGAATATCGGCACTAATGACAACACTATCTTGCGAGCCAACGAAAGATGGCCCGACCGTCAAATTTGTTAGACCAACACCAGACACATCAAAGATGATGAAGCCCATGCTTCCGGTCACTCCGCGATCGTCTGTCGCAGAGATACCTATAACATCTTGTCCAATAAAATCCATAGGGGCCGTATACTCAAATTTTCTTCTCCGACCTCCATAGAGCTCTATGGAACCACCATTATTAGGCTCACTCTCCATATTGAACCAGAACGGGTCACCATCATCAGTAACGGTGAACTCACCAGTGATGGTCTGTCCCAGTTCCACGCTTATCTGTTGAAAATCAACACTGGGTGACTGGTTGGGAATATTATCACAGACATAGATCCTTTCCGCCAATAGGGTATCGTTCACATAGATCTCTTCCCTCCACTCTCCCAGTGCGTCTTCACTGTCATCCCAGTACCCCCAAGTATACCATAATGATGCAGTATAATAATCAACCCCCTCATACCAATAAGGAGTATTCCCAGGCACCCAATATATTGAATCAATGAACACACCATCTCGATAAAATCTTTGTTTCAAAGTATCTGTATTATGAATATTTCTGTACCAACCGCCTGACATATAAAATTCTCCAGGATTGATATGGGTTATATCAGGAACATTCTCATTAAATATATAATTAAAAATATCATTATTATTATTGACCGGGTAAGATGTGGCCAAAACATTCAATAGACCTGCTCCAAAGAAATTAGTATCTCCTACAAATGGTAGTTGATCTGCCCATTGTGAAGGCCCATCTCCACACTGCCCCTCCCACGGATCTTTAAAGTTTCCATCGGTACCCTCTACCTCAAAATGTAGATGTGGTCCAGATGAGAATCCTGAGCTACCAACAAAACCGAGAGTATCTCCTATCTCAACACTATCACCCACATCAACAGCTACGGTATTTTTCTTAAAGTGCCAGTACCAGGCGGATGTTCCATCAGAGTGGGAGATGATCACTCCATTCGCAATAGCACCATTGATCCAGTTAATTTGCCTATCAAACTCTCCGTCGTGACTATAGGTCACTATCCCAGATGCAGCAGCGACGACGGGTGTTTCCATCTCATCCATGTAATAAAACCCACCAATTACAATATCCGTGCCCTGATGACCATCATATGTCACATAGTTACAACTATAATCAAGTATCCAACCAACGTTATTATTCTGGTCAACATAATTCCAGATATGATGTTTGGCACTATCGCTGAGGTTCATCATACCACCATTGCCCATTGGCTCTTGAAACAAGACCGTATCACGCATGGACTGGTGGTCTACCACCATCCTATTTTCCCTTACAAATTCTCGTTCCTGGTCAGAGATACATTTCATCCCGAAAGGACGCTCTAGATCATGTGGGCCACCAGCATTTTTAATGTTCCTAGGCTGAGAGGACAACATTGAAAACAGTGTCAAAAAAATAATTGACGATCTAATCACTTCAAACTCCTTTTATATAAAAAATTTTCAATCTTGACCTCCAAGCTGATCGACCATGTGAAATTTTATTCATCATATCCCTTCAGTTTTGTTCTTTGATGTTAGAATAATTTAAGTGATTATTTTTTTCAATTGAAAATTATAAAATGAGATATCTC
>CALCSS010000093.1 GCA_937893835.1 uncultured Fidelibacterota bacterium | reverse complement strand
TCCAGATCGAGTAACACGAGTAATTTCGTCCAATAAATATTGCGATTGACCATAATACCACGAACCTGCCAGTGTAACTATTTCAAAATAAAATTTGGGAAAAGGTATTTTTTTTGCATCCCAATAAAGATAGTTGACTTTTTTATCAAAAATAGTTTTGGTAAGCATAACTGGACTCGGATCTAGACCTACAATTTGATTGCAAAAATTTGCTAATGCAATGGAAGAATGTCCTATTCCACAACCAACATCAAGTCCTTTTTCAAAGTATTTTTCTTCTAAACAGCATTCTAAAATAGGTAAATGCAAGGCAGGACGATAAGCTGAATAGTGATAAGCGGTTATATTGTCGTAGTCATTTGACATAATGGTTAGTTTTTAAGTTCCTCAATGTCCGTATCACAATATTCTATTATTATATAATCGCTACAATTATTTTCCATTTCAATAATTACTTCTAGGTGATTGTAGTCTATTTGATCTATATCCATTTTTCTCAACACTTCGCCAGTGTTTGAATCCATGACTGGGACTATGGAATAATTTCGAATCTTTCTGTAATTGGTCAATTAAATCTTTTCTTTGTTCCCATAGATAATCCAATACCAAATTTAATTATCAGTTTCCGACAAACAAAAAGCCCCATCGAATGCGGGGCTTGTATTAAACAAATTTTGGATATTCAGCGTTTAGATTATCCTTCCAGTTTAGCATATTCATCCATGACCCGCTTTACCAAAGTGGAATCAAAAAAATTTACTTTTAACTGCTCTTCCATTGTGTCAGCTATTTCCTGAATCTGTTTGTAAGCACTTAATAGATAGGTTTTTTCTTTAAAAAATTCATAAAGCAAAGTATAAAATTCAAATGAAACATGTTCTCTCTCACTAATCATTTCATATATTTTATCACCATCAAAATCTTTTCCTAGATGCTTATAAATAATTCCCTGTGTTACATAAGCGGGAAGCTCATTCTCTTTTAGTCCAATCTCTTTGATGATAATCAATCCTCTTTGGATATACTCTAGCGCTTTATCCATATCTTGCTCTTGGTCGTAGTATAAGTATGCCATAAACCAGAGCCAATTACCAATGTTAAACTTGTAATCAATTTTCTGGTTTATTTTGAGTGCTTTTTCAAGATAATCTATTGCGATCTCTTTTTCACCAATTGAAAAATATAAAAAACCAATAATACCGAGGTTGCTACCTATCACGATCTTATCATCAAGCTCCTCAGCAATAGCTAACGAACGTTTGGAAAAATCCAGACATCTATCATAATCATATTTGGTCAAATAGCATAAACTGACATCTCTTAGGCTAACACCGATACCCCATTTATCACCAAGCTCCTCCCTAATCTTCAATGCTCTATTATAGTAGTCTAGGCTCTTTTCATATTCGCTTTTATTCAATGATACTGTTCCAATATTGCTCAAACAATCTCCTATTGAAGGTTTGTCATCGAGCATTTCAGCTTGGTCTAGAGCCGCAGAATATATTTCCAGTGCTTTTTCATTTTCATCCATCTGCCTATAGGTAGTCCCAAGTAAATTTTTTGCAGTGATAAGAGAATCATCAATCTTTATGGCCTTTTGTAGCAAGCCTCTTGCTAATCTTGTATCATCTTTGCTATCGCGTTTATCGTACCTGTGCTTTGCCTTCAGATATAACTCATAGGCCTTGGTATCGATAGTTTCGAGTCTTTTCAAAGGCTTTGGTTTTGTATCTAATGCCTTTAATAACCCATCAGATAAGTTGCTTTTAATTAAGGGTAAATTATCCCAGTTCTCTTGCCATCTGTCTGACCAAACCACTTTTGAGTCTTTTATGTCATATAGCTCAATCGATAACTGAAATATCTCACCCATTTTCCATAAGGTTCCATTAGAGACATACCTTACAGATAATTTGCGTGCTTTTTCCTTGAAGGGCAAATCACCAAGCTCTTCGATCTCTTTCAAACTAGCTACCCTTATAAGACCCGCTGATGCAACATCTGAAATCAAATCTGAAGAAATCCCATAAGCGTAAAATATATCTTCATCAGCGCCTTTATTATCAAATGGAATTATCGCAATTGAAGGCACCTCATTATCTGTGTGTTTTTGAACTTGGGTCTCTTCAAATTCTTTTATATCAGGATCCTTTAGTTTGTCTCCTTTAAGTGTGTATACCTCTAAAAGTCTACCAACGCCTTTTAGACTCTGTAATCCTAGGGATGTACCGTTGAACTCTTTCTTATTCTCTAGTTCATCATATATATTTTTTGATACACAAACCCCTCCAATTGGTGATAATGATTCTAATCTACTGGCGATGTTCACGCCCTCACCAAAAACATCATCTCCATCAAAAACAATGTCACCTATATGTAGTCCTGCTCTAATATTCAAATGTTTTTCATCATATGTTGATTCCTGCAGATGAATTGCACAATTGGAGGCATCCACTGCTGAACTAAAATAGGATAGGGTCCCATCTCCAATCTCTTTGACAAAGACACCATTATATTTTTTTATCAGAGGCTGGATAATAACACGTTTTTTCTTAACTGCACCTATGGCCGCTGCTTCATCAGATGACATACTCTCAGTGAACCCTGCCAGATCTGTGAACATGATGGCAGCAAGTTTTCGGATAGGTTTATTTTTCATATTCAAATCTACCCATCATCCCAAAAACAAAAAACCCCACGAATGTGGGGCTTGATGTTGTGAAAAGGGTAAATCTATTTCAATAGCACCATCTTCTTCGTCTGCC
>CALCSS010000092.1 GCA_937893835.1 uncultured Fidelibacterota bacterium | reverse complement strand
TAGAAGTCTGTGGTTGGCGCGTTCACTGTTTGTCCATTGAATTGGACAGATGATATCCCAGATCCTATTGCAGGGCTGACATCTCGCAGACTGAAGTCTTGGAGTTCATGGTCAACGAATGGTCGGTCACTGTTTAAACCAGATGGGGAAAATAGATTATTCTCATCTACGTCAAGGGTACCATCATCCAGATATCCACCGTATAGCGTGTGATAGGATTTGATCCTACCTCCATGGACATAGATCTGATGTGATATTTCCTCATTGGACCTAAGATTTCCAGCGATGATGCTATTCATTATGAGCGTGGTGTCATTGCCGCCGTTATTGATACTCATTCCTGGACCATACCGACCATTTGGTATGGTATTGTAGGCAATGACCGTGTTGATAATCAATGTCGTATCTGTTCCATTGGCGCTGATGCCACCACCATCATTCACATTTACACTATTGTTGGAGATGATTGAATTCTCAATGTGCAACTTCCCAGCTGTGACCAAAAAGATTCCTCCACCTTGGTTTTCCGCTTCATTGGAATGCACAAGGGTATTTCTCAGGGTCAGGAAGTCTAGATTCTCTGCACTGATCCCACCTCCAATATTACCATTGTTGTCCCTGATCACAACCTTATCGCATGTAAGAGATCTGCCATAGTCTATCCGAATCCCTGATCCATCCTGATACCCACTTGAACCGTAGGAACCTCCAGTGATCGTAAGCCCGGTCAGTTTCACATTTGAAAGTCTGTTGTTATTATCTGAGCCTCTTATCCAGATCGTAGATCCATTCTGTTGCCCATCGATGATGGTTGAATTCACATAAGACGTATCTCCAGTGGTCAAATAATAACTCGCCAGATGAAGGTCTGCATCGACCAACTCAATATTCTCTGAATAAGTGCCCGGACCAACAAGCACGGTGTCCCCACCCGAGGTAACACTCGTACCCTTTGAGATGGTCAAAAATGGACTCACTTCAGTGCCATTATTTGTATCAAATCCTTCCTTAGAGACATATAACCTTGTTAACTTTTTTGATCTACTACTTTCTATAGCACCAATATCAGGACTGGATCCATCCGGTGCAGGCCTCACATTTCCATAGAAGTCTGTGGTTGGCGCGTTCACTGTTTGTCCATTGAATTGGACAGATGATACCCCAGATCCTATTGCAGCACTATAGGCTGGCAGACTGAGGTCATTATTCTCAGAATCGGTAAATGGATCTGCATTTGTAAAAATATTGTCCTGTTCTCTAATGTTATTCGGCTGACCACCATGTGCCGACGTGTATGTGTTAATAATAGCCATTTTATTCCAAGATAGATGCATCTGCCCTGACATGTCTCCACTGGCACGAGTGTTCATCGCAAAGATCGTGTTTAGAAACAAGACACTATCGCTACCAATATAATAATTCATTGAAAAACCTGGGCCATTGCGCCCATCCCATATCTCATTATTTGCTACCGTACAATTGATGAATCTGGCGACACCTTGCTCGTGAAGGTATATCCCACCTCCATCATCCTGACCGACGAGAGAGTTACCCCTTATGATGCTATTCTTGAAATTAAGATCGGTACCTTGACTGAAGATTCCGCCACCCTTTGTCGCTTGATTGTTCTTTATGACAATCGATTCAAATGATGCGTGATTGGACTGAACTACGT
>CALCSS010000091.1 GCA_937893835.1 uncultured Fidelibacterota bacterium | reverse complement strand
CCAAGGAGAGGGGCCATAATAAAATTTATGATCTTCTCCACCTAAAACACCTTCAGCATCCACAGTTGGGATCTTTCCGTATGTTCCCGTACCTCCGCCTGAACCACCAGACCAGTATAGGATCGATGAGAGTCTCATCTGGTCATTTATGGTCAGGTAGTGGTTTAAATTGACCAGGGGTTTATGAAAGTAGTTTTCCCTTTCATTTAGATAATCAGGATCGTGCCGATCAACATTTCCACCGCCAAATAGTCCGCCCTCTCCATACATATACCAATATTGTTTACCTTTATAATCTGAACTAATTGGTGCCCAATTTTGATTGAATAATCTAGGGTCACCACCATCGGCAGGCGAAGTGAACTCACCTTCTGAATCTGGATAACTCAATCCATTCCAAATAGCTGTTGCATCATAGCCTTCCATTTCCGTAGCAAATTTTTCATCATATACACCCGCATTTTGCTTATACAGATTTTGACCATGGCGTTGAGGAGCACCTACCGCGTAGAGCTCAAAGCGGTTTGTCTCATTCATTTGATAACTCGCACCTAGGTAGTATGCCCACGCATCCGTCCAGGTCTTGTCAACGATACCATCACCTGTCTTTCTTACTAGGTTACCACTCAATGCGAGGTTCCCCATAAGACCAGTATTGTAGTTGAGTGTGGTCTTCAAAAACGAACCCGCACCAACCTCTTGTTTGAACTTCCCACCTCTCTCTTGTGCTGCTGGATTGGTAATGATGTTCATGGTACCACCGATGGAAGGTGTCGCTAGATTAACGGCACTAAGTCCACGCTGCATCTGAACTGAGTGCGAGGCATCTGCCACTCCATCCCAGTTAGACCAGTAAACCCATCCGTTCTCCATATCATTCTGAGGAACACCATTTATCATTACTGCAACATTTCTTTGGTTAAAGCCACGAACATTGATACGTGCATCTCCTGCACCGCCACCTTGCTGAGTCGCATATACACTAGGGGTGGTATTCAAGGCCATTGGAAGATCTTGAGATCCAAGTCTTGCTTCCATGTCTGCTTTTGTGACATTGGTGTATGCTACAGGTGTCTTCTCACCAGCACGAGAGGCAATGACCTCTAGGCCACTCATTTCTAGAGCTGATGCATTTAGTCCAAAATTCACAGTCCTTCCGGCTGCCTTAGAGGCACTTGCATAACCGATCATGGATGCCGTCAAAGTAGCACCGTCAGGGACATTGTTAATTGTATAGTTTCCGTTCGCGTCTGCTGCTGCCCCATTATTCGTCCCATCGACAACGACATTTGCACCTGAAAGTGCATCACCGGTCTCTGCATTTGTCACGACACCAGATACGGTCATCTGGGCAGCAAGAAATGTTGTTTGGGAAAAGAAGAGAAGGCAAGACAAGATTCGTAGAGAACGATTCATGTGTTTCTCCTTGGTTTGTTTAGTTGATATTCTCAAAATATTAACGCCTGATTTTAATTAATTTTCTAATAATTATGTTATAAAAATTTAGACCTGTGGTAATTATGATTATCACACCAAAATCCATTGTTCATATGAGAGGGCCCCTATAAAAGATCGAGGTCTATAGAACAGATTATTTATCTCCAAAGAGATTAAGATCATCTGAGACCTTCAATGGGGTAATGCATCTTTTAGAATTATTAGATGATGAGTTCACAAGGTCACTGACAGGATAATGCTCAAGGGCTATAATAGAGCAGATGGCATCATCATTGATATTGAAGTCATCATTCTGAACATTGATCCATTCATCCATATTTGAATGGTCCAAGATCAACGGCATTCTACCATGAATATGAAGAATGTCCTTTTGAGCTTTGGTTGTTACGATAGTGTACGTAAGCATATGTCCTGTTGGTGACCGCCAAATGGTCCAGAGCCCTGCAAATAGTAATAGGTGACCATCTGTACGGTGGATGAAATAAGGGCCCCTATGACCACTATTTTGTTTCCATTCGTAATACCCATCAGATATGACCACACATCTGTTTTGATAAATTAGTTTTCTATAAGAAGGTTTGGTGGTAATTGTCTCGATACGAGCATTGATCATCTTTGATGCGAAAGAATCATTTTTTGACCACTCGGGAATAAGTCCCCATCTCATTCTCTTCACGATCCTATTTCCTTTGTCCTGTATTAAGATCGGAGAATATTGTGTAGGTGCTATGTTATAACTTGGCCCATGATCTTCAATTTGCCACTGATCGATCATCAATTCCTCAATGATGGCTTTTTCATTCTTTATAAGTGCCTTTCTTCCACACATGGTTGTACAATATAATTAAAAAATCCCTTTTGTAGTTAGTGGGAGCATAAGAATTTCATATGTTTTTATTTATTGAATCATAACCATGAGATTGGTCAAATGAAAAAATTAGTTTTATTGCGGCACGGTGAGAGCCAGTGGAATTTGGAAAACAGATTTACAGGATGGACAAATGTTGACCTGACAGACAAGGGTGAAAAAGAGGCTCAAAAAGCTGGTGAGTTGTTAAAGCAGGAAGGGATGGCGTTTGATGTCGTACATACTTCTTTGCTACAGCGTGCTAACCGAACTATGGACATATGTCTTGGTGAGATGGGTCTGAGCGACATATCCAAACAATATGACTGGCGATTAAATGAAAGACACTATGGCGCCCTCCAAGGACTCAATAAGGCAGAGACGGCAGCAAAATATGGTGATGAGCAGGTGCTCATATGGAGAAGGAGTTACGCCGTACCACCTCCTGAGTTGGACCTTGATGATGATAGGCACCCTAGATTTGACAGTCTCTATACAGACATGTTGCCAAGCGATCTGCCAAATTCCGAGTGTTTAAAGGACACCGTGAAACGGTTCTTACCATATTGGTTTGATTCGATCAGGCCCGACATAGTGAAAGAGAAGAAGGTCTTGATCGTTGCTCATGGAAATTCACTAAGGGCACTAGTAAAATTTTTGGATGAAATATCTGATGATGACATACTCAAATTAAATATTCCAACAGGTGTTCCATTGGTCTATGAGCTTGATGAGGAATTGAACTCGATCAAGAGTTATTATCTGGGAGACCAAGATGAAATATCAAAGAAGGCCAAGGCTGTGGCCTCTCAAGGGACAAAACTGTAAAAACTTTATTTGAAGATCCTATTTAATTCGCCTGAAAGGCGGACACCACCCTGAAGAAGTCTTTGCTCAAGTAGATCCTTATTGGTATAAAAATATTCCCACTTAAGATCATCCTTTTGATAATCATAGCACTGTTTTCGCAGGTCTCTTGATTCGTGGATATAGGTTAACAAGGAGTCTGCTTGCCATTGCCTGATCTGACCTCTATTCTCATCAAGCATTAGATAATTCGCATATTCTGAATAACTTAATTTTTGATAGTCTATCAATTTGCTATCCCATACGCTATGTAGATTAGTTGACTCCCCAAACCATTTTAGGCGGACGCTATTCCCGCCGCGATCATCCCCATTCCCTACATGGAGAGGTTGGTGGAGGTCTCCTACTAGATGAATTAGAAATTTTAAAGCAATTTGTTTTTCTTCTTTTGTTGATCTCTTCTTTTTTAAAGTATCTATGAACTCTCTGACCTTTTCTACGGCTAGGCCCTTATGTTTTCCCTTTTCATAATTTTCCCCATCGGGAACCGTGCACCAATGCCAATCATTTGCATGTTTCCAATCAGGATCAGATTTGATATGATCTGCCCAATAGCTCATTCTTGAAAGATCATGGTGACCCATAAGTTTTTTTATCTGATCTTTTGCGTTTTTTGTCAGGTAGGTTTCTGCTACCTTGCCTACAATACGGTGACCAGTGTTTCCCCAACCAAATAGACTCTGGCCCAGTAATACAAATATAAATATAAATTTTATCATATAGTTCATATGTCTAGAATATGGATAATATTTTCAAGATTTCCATCAATATTTTTATTTGGATCGATGTTTAAAATATGACATATCAATGGGTAAATATTCACATTCTCAAATGGTGGGACTTTAATTCCTTTTTTAAATGCAGGACCATTTGCGATGAACAGGGCGTGCATGCTCTTTAATTGATTATCATACCCGTGTGTCCCGCCTTTGGGTATGTATGCTCCAATTTTTGAGGAACTACTGATCGCTTGGTTATTGATGTACCACCCCTCATCTGCAATGACCAATACATCCTTGATCCTATGGTGATGCTTAAAATGATATCGATCTGGAATATCCTTTTTCGCATATGCAGAGATCTTTGGTACAGTATTCAATTTATCGACGATGTTCCCGATCTCATTTTTATCCATATCATATAAAAGAGAATATGGCCCAGACCCCTCTTGTTTCATTTTGCTGGTCTCAATATGGTTTGAAAGGTCAATCGTTCGTTCAGAACTGATCTCCGTCATACCATGGTCAGAAACGACCAGAATATTTAAATTTTTTGCAATTGGAAGTTGTTCCAGTTTTGTGATCAGTATTCCAAATAAAGAATCAATCTTGGTCACCATCATTGCGGTCTCATTGCTTTTGGGACCAGTCTCATGTCCCGTGTGATCAGGCTCATGGAAATATAGTAGGCACAAATTAGGTCTTTGTTTTTTTGGCATGGAAAGCCAGTTCACCACAGAGTCAATTCTAGAATCAAATGGAAAGTCGTGATCATATCTTTTCCATCTCGTGGGGTATGTATTTTTGATCGGAGCCTCAGATCCGACCCAAAAATAGGATGCAGTTTGGATGTTGTTTTTTTCTGCGGTGACCCAGATCGGCTCACCTTCATAAAACTTGGGGTCTTCCACCTTTGATCTATCACTGAGTGAATATTCATCATCTAATAGAGGGTCGTAGAAGTGATTTCCTATCAATCCATGATTTTCAGCATATAGACCTGTGGCAATGCTGTAGTGATTGGGGAAGGTCTTGGACACGAATACTGGTATGAGGCCCTCTGCCCTTACGCCCTTACTTATAAACCTATCCATATTTGGAGTGTCATACCAATCCAAATAGTCTGACCTAAATCCATCAAAGGATATCATCAGGACAGATTGCTCATCATTATCCTTTTGACATCCAAAGATGAAAAAAATGATAAACGATAGAATAATATGAAAGAGTTTCAATCAGTTAAATGGGACAAAGCCCAGGATCATTTTTGGGTATTTATCCGTAGCGATCAACAATCCCTCATTCTCTAGTCTGGCTATTGCTTCCCAATTTCGAGAGCCATCAGGGTCGAGGACAATTTGAATAGGACCATTATTAGATAAGATGATCTCATTGTCTTTGATCTCAAATTCGATTAAGCGTTCTACGGCATCAGATCGTGAATGTGAAGTACCTTCGATCGTTCTACTCAATATAAGATCTTTACCAGGGAGGAGTAATTTTTTATCTCCTGGCCAGAAATAGTTGATGCTCCAAAACCTATTATGACCATCTACTTTTGTTGCGTCAGTGATCCTATATTCAATGTTATTGGACTTTATATGTGATATGTTTCCATCTTTAGGAGAAAAAATTGTTTGCCTAGCCTCTTTCTGCAAGTTTGATCCATTTGCCTCATAGATCATGTATATGTCATTACCATGCACCAATACACTCTCATAGGAAATATTATCAAGCTGGATAGGTGTCTCGACCCATTTCAGATCATCTTTTTTGATTTTGATCTCTAATGTGTTTGGGTCAATCTTTCCCCAGGCAAGGTAGCCACTCATTTTGCCTCCATACTCTGCCTCAATGCTAATGAAAACCTTGTTTTCGTGAAACGCTATTGCCTCAAAGCCATCAAATCCTTTTATCAAGCTTGAATAATCTGGTGTTGTGAATTTTGTTTGCTTGGGGGTGATAGGCTGTGGCTCATCCATCTCAAGTGTCTTTGAGATCACACTCTTTGGTATTGTGAATAAAAACCCTCCCAGATTTTCTGGTAACAAAAACAATCTGTCTTGATACCAATCCATTCCCGATATTTCCTGGCCCCGATCAGTTATCAATCCCGATAGACTGATCTCTTTTATAGTTGTCTCTTGCCCGATAATATGGCTAAAGATAAATAATATGGTTATGAAGAGACGTTTCATGAATTATCGAATGTACCACATAATTTTTTTAGGAATTCAAAAGAAAATATGCCATCGCTATGTCCATCTTTCCAGAATGGGCGGATGGCATAATATCCAACAGGTTGAACCCCTGATATTATATAGCTTTCTTCATTCATTTTTTGATCAGGTCCTTTATATATATTACCAAAGACATCAGTCTCTCCAGAACAATTTGCACAAGGGCAATTATCTCTCAAAGGCTTGAGAGGGATTGCATTTTCAGTTTCATCATTCCATTGAAGCAATAGAAGATCGTTCAATATTTCGTATTCCTTTAATTGTATGTCGGACATTATTTGATCAACATCAATTTTTTTGTCTCTATTGAATTCCCTATTTGGAGGACAGAAAAGTATATACCACTTGGATTTTGATTTGAATTCCAGTTGAATGAATGAATGCCAGATCTCATTTTTCCAGCAAAGATCGTCTCTATTTTTCTACCTCCTATATCCACAATATAAAGCGATGTATGTTGGATAGAGGATCTAATTGATATATCAATGGTGGTGCTTGAGTTAAATGGGTTTGGATAGATTGAATAAAGTTCAAATTCTTTAGGAATATTCTTCTCATTTGATATTTCGAGTTCAGGAATTGCAATATCATAAAATTCAAATTCACCATTATTTATGAATATGGTATGAGGAGGGAAATGAAAAGCAGGTTTTATCATGATGGTATTGAAAGACCCTATAATTGAAGAATCTGTGACAGTCTCGACCACAAGTTCACCTGATAAACCTAGATATAGATTATCTGCGAATGTGGTAAAAAAATCTGAAAAAAGATCAGTAGAGTCTTCAAAACTTGAGGTATCTGTAAAAGCATCAAATAGCTCCAGAACAAAAGTTGAGTCAAGTCCAGGCATGAAAACAAGTAGCGTCTCAAGGCTAAGTGGATCACCCTCATCTCCTTCACCGGGGACGCTCCACGTTCTAGGCTGCAAGGGGAAGGATGTATCTTGTAGTGCGGCAAGAAAAAGGTCAAACTCGTTATCTTCTTGTTGCGTTATTGATGCGATCAAAAAATATGAACTATCTCCATTGTCTTGACTGAAGCTAAACCCTGATACGATCGAATCTTGGACCATTGATGAGAACACCCCGCTTTCTGTGCCACTATAGTCAAATAAAACCTGCCCCTCATATGCGTTTTGACCATGCAAGAGGCAAAAGAATAAAAAAATTAATTTTTTCAAATCGATCTATGATCAATAAAAATTGATCAACATTCTAAAATTCATAGCCAATGGATATGCCAGCATCTAACCATCCCGTAATTCCTTTATCTTTGCTGATAAGATTAGACCTGGAAGTAATTCTGACCTCAATTGG
>CALCSS010000090.1 GCA_937893835.1 uncultured Fidelibacterota bacterium | reverse complement strand
TTTATTGTTTATAATGATCTTAGATTAATATCTATAATGATCTGGCTTATAAGGTCCATCCTTTGATACTCCAATATAATCTGCTTGTTCGTCTGTCAATTCCGTCAAGACAACACCAAGATGGGCCAAATGAAGACGCGCCACCTCCTCATCTAATTCCTTTGGAAGCATATAGACACCTAGTTCTGGAGCATCCTTTGCCAAAGCAATTTGTGCCATGACCTGATTAGTAAATGAATTTGACATTACAAAACTGGGATGACCTGTTGCACAGCCAAGATTGACCAATCTTCCCTCAGCAAGTAAGAAGACCTCATGGCCATCAGGAAATTGGTATCTATGTACTTGCGGCTTGATCGTCTCTCGTTGGACTGAAGCATCATCATTCAATGAATTGACCTGAATCTCATTATCAAAATGACCAATGTTGCATACGATCGCTTGATCTTTCATTCCATACATATGGTCTTTTGTAATCACATCCTTGTTCCCTGTAGTAGTGACAAAGATATGTCCATCCCCAAGTACTTTCTCTACTGTTGTTACTTCATATCCTTCCATCGCTGCCTGCAATGCACATATAGGATCGATCTCCGTCACAATGACCCTTGCGCCGTATCCACGCATTGACTGAGCACAACCTCTTCCCACATCACCATAGCCACAGACCACGACAGTCTTACCAGCCACCATGACGTCAAGCGCACGTTTGAGACCATCTGCAAGAGATTCTCGACATCCATAGACATTATCAAATTTTGACTTTGTGACAGAATCGTTAACATTATATGCAGGGAATAGTAGATGCCCATCCTTTTCCATTTGGACCAATCTATGTACTCCAGTTGTCGTCTCTTCAGATACACCAATGACATTCCTTTGTACCTTGTGCCAATGATCTGGGTCTTTATCTAGTATCTCCCTCAATAGATTCTCAATGATCCTCTCTTCCTCTATATCAGTGGTAATATCTGGTACTTTCCCATATTTTGCAAAATACTCCTCAAGCTCATAACCTTTGTGTATCAATAAGGTAGCATCTCCACCATCATCCACTATGAGATCTGGACCTGACCCATCAGGAAAAGTAAGTGCCTGCATTGTGCACCACCAATATTCTTCAAGTGTCTCTCCCTTCCAGGCATAGACAGGAACACCAGACTCTGCGATGACGGCTGCGGCATGGTCTTGGGTCGAGAAGATATTACAACTTGCCCATCTTACGTCTGCACCAAGTTCGACCAGTGTCTCTATGAGAACTGCTGTCTCAACGGTCATATGTAGTGAACCCGTTAGTTTTTTACCGGCCAGGGGTTTTTCAGAACCATATTTACGACGAGTGGACATCAAACCTGGCATCTCTTTTTCAGCAATGTCAAGTGCCTTTCTTCCATCACCGGCCAGTGATAGGTCCTTCACCTTGTATGGTGATTGCTCTACAATAGATTTAGTCATTAAAGTTTCAGACATGTTCTCTCCTATAAATTTTTTAAAAGGGTCTCGACCATATCGGTCTTTTCCCAGGTGAATTGATCAAGCTCTCGTCCAAAATGGCCATATGCAGCCGTTTGTCTATATCGAGGCTTTTTTAGATCTAAATGTGCAACGATCTCTCCCGGCTTAATGGGGAATACATCCCTTGCAAGTCTTGTGATTTCATCATCATCCTTTTTACCAGTGCCCTGTGTCTTGACATAGAAAGACGTAGGCTCTGCAACACCGATTCCATATGAGAGCTGCACTTCACAGCGTTCTGCAAGATCTGCCGCAACAATGTTCTTTGCAATGTACCTTGCCATATATGTTGCGCTTCGATCCACTTTTGACGGATCCTTACCAGAGAACGCACCGCCTCCGTGGGGAGCATAACCACCATAGGTATCAACAATTATCTTCCTGCCTGTAAGACCGGTATCAGCCTCTGGTCCACCATAAACAAATCTTCCAGTGCCATTTACGATAAAATTATCTTCATATGCATATCCATAGGAGTCGAGTACCGGTCTTATCACATGCTCTATTACCTCTGACCTTACGAATTCGAGTTCGCCTGACTCGCTACCATATTCAGAGAGCATATCGTCATGCTGAGTTGCGATGACCGTCTTGTCCACTGCTATAGGTTGCCTATTGTCATATCTGACAGAAACTTGAGATTTTCCATCAGGTCTAAGCCAAGGAAGTGTGCCGTCTTTCCTCAATTGGGTCAATCTTTCAGTCAACCTATGAGATATCTGGATCGGTAGAGGCATCAATTCTGGGGTTTCCTTACATGCAAAACCAAACATCAGGCCTTGATCACCAGCGCCTTGTTCAGCTGTATCATGAGAATCAACTCCCTGAGCGATCTCAGGGCTCTGTTCGTGAAGTTTAGATAAAACCTCCACATCTTCAGGGTCGACACCACTATTTTCCTTATGATAGCCTATGGTCCTAATGGTATCCTTCACCACTTTATCAACATCAATTGATGCTGTGGTCCTTACCTCTCCAGATATGACCACAAGGCCCTTTGTGGCCAATGACTCACACGCGACATGTGCCTCGTTATCATTGGACAGGATCTCATCCAATATGGCATCTGAAAAAGCATCACAGGCCTTATCGGGATGACCTTCCGTAACAGATTCCGATGTGAATAAAAATTTACTCATAGATTTTCCTTCTAGTTTATCGCCAATATTTGAACTTAATAAGCGGCGAATTTAATATTAATTAAAAAGAATAATTTTGTGTTTTTATGCAAAACTCCCTATAGATGCGTGCCAACTCTTGTAACATTTCCACAGAGGATTGAAAGTTGTAAGACATTATATGCTCAACATTAAGGCCAACAGGGACTTTTAGGTCATTTTTTTCTATATTGACCAATATCTCATTAAGAACCTCAATCGCAACATCCAACGAACGCTCTTTCATCGAGCCTGGTCTGCCTTGCAAGTACCTTTCAGTATCGGATGGTATCTCAACGCCCAGCCACTTTAAGAATTCTATGTTCTTCTGGGAGGAGACTGGTGCAAAACTCAATAATATTCGCCTAGGAAAAGTATTGAGCTCATTACACCTAGCTTGATAATTATTCATCATTCTTATGATATTGTCAGAGTCATATAGAACTTGAGTGGTGAAGAATTCTGAACCATGATCACTTTTCCTTATCAAATTTTTTGACTCTTCCTCTCTACTTGGTATGGCAATGCCTCCACAAAATATATCTCCACCATTATTATTGTAGATATTTGATATCGCTTCCAAAGCTTCATTGACTGTTGGCCCAGGGTACTCTACTTTACTTGATTCTCCACCTACTATGATCATGTTTTCTATCTCATATTCTACATTCGTCTCTTCCAGCCATCTCATTTGAGTATCATGATCATGGTGTACCACGACTCTATTGACAATGGCCTCGATACCAACGATATCCTGTAATAGCCTGCCAAATTCTCTTGGCTCTCCTCTTTTTTGATTTGCAACAGGACGATCCCCTCTTGCGACCTCATCATGTACCTCCGGTATATTGATAGCATCAATATGTGTTTGAGATAATAAGGAACTTATTGTCTCAGCATAGGAATTCAATGTTCCATCCTTCTCTCTTGGTGGCAATATCTCATATGCCACCACAGGACGTTGTGGTTTTTTGATCTTATCACGTATTCTCATGACTACCTTTTATTTTTTAATATACTAAAATATTGCGCACTGGGATGAGAAAAATACCACCCACAAACGGATGCCGCTGGCAGCATCGCCCTTGTCTCAGTTAGACTGATACCAATTTTTTCTTGAACATCCAGCAATGACCAAATCTTATCCTTTACTAGATGGTCAGGACATGCCGGATAGCCTGGAGCAGGTCGTATGCCTTTATAATTCTCACTTAACATATCATTTAAGTCAAATTCCTCTTCTCTTGAATAACCCCAGTAATCTACCCTGACCTTTTCATGCAGCCACTCTGCTGCTGCCTCAGCGAACCGATCAGCCAGTAACTTTGCCATTATCTGATTATAGTCATCATTCTTTGATTGATATCTTTTAGTGATCTTTTCAATTCCATGTCCTGCTGTTACAGCAAATAATCCAATGTGGTCATCTCCATCAGGTGAGATATAATCAGCCAAAGAAAAGTTAGGATTGTTTCCCTTATCAATTAATTGCCTAGGAAAATGAAATGATATCCCTTCATCTTTTAGTTCAACCTCTTCATTATTAGAACATGCTTTAAAAAAACCATAGATTGCCTTTGCCTCAAGCTCCTCTGAATCAATGATTGCACTCATCAGAGATTTGGCATCATCAAATACCTTATTTGCCTCAAGCCCCTTAATGGGGTCATCAAGAATATCAGGATAGACTCCCTTGAATTCCCAGGCATGAAAAAATGGTGACCAGTCAATATACTTGGATAACATATCAAGAGAGATCGATTCTATCTTCTGATTGCCTAAGGTTTGTGGTCGGATGGGATCATATTTTAGTGGTGGTCTTCTTTTTCTGGCCTCTTCGATAGACAATAGTCTGATATTCTTTTGACCATCATAGAATGTTTCCTTAATAGACTGGTACCTCTTATTGGTCTCACTGACCAATTTAATTTTATCATCAGGTTTTAATAATTTTGAGACGACACCGACACAGCGACTTGCATCTTGGACATGGAATACATTTTGTGGGTACCTCTCCTCGATCTTGACCGCTGTATGTTTTTTACTTGTTGTAGCACCACCAATAAGTAGCGGAATATCAAATTCAAGACGATTCATCTCTGATGCTACATGCACCATCTCATCCAGACTCGGTGTTATTAATCCCGAAAGACCAATCATGTCTGCATTCACCTCCTTAGCTTTGGATAGGATCTTATCAGCTGAGACCATCACACCCATATCAATTATTGAATAACCATTACATCCTAGTACGACTCCAACAATATTCTTACCAATATCATGGACGTCTCCCTTGACCGTTGCAAGAAGGATAGAACCATTGTAGATATCCTCTAGACCTTTTTCTTGTTTTTCTTTTTCAATAAATGGAATTAGATAGGCAACTGCCTTTTTCATGACTCGTGCAGATTTCACTACCTGAGGGAGGAACATCTTCCCTTCACCAAAGAGATCACCAACCTTATTCATACCATCCATCAGAGGACCTTCAATAACGCCTATTGGACTTTCTAGTTTATCTCTCGCCTCCTCGGTATCTTCCTCAATGAACTGGTCAAGTCCTTCGACCAGAGAAAAGGCCAGTCTCTCCTGAATTGGAAGACCTCTCCATTCATCGTCATTTTTTTCCTCTTTTTTTATGCCTCTATATTTATCGGCCAAGACCACCAATGCATCTGTTGCATTTTTATGACGATCAAAGACCACATCTTCAATTGCATCTCTCAATTCTAGGTCTATGTCATCATATACGGTGAGTTGTCCTGCATTTACGATACCCATATCCATCCCACTGGCTATGGCATGATATAAAAAGCATGAATGCATAGCCTCTCTGACTCTATCATTACCACGGAATGAAAAGGAGAGATTGCTCACACCTCCGCTAATGTGAACGTTTGGCATTGATTCTTTTATCGCTTTAGCTGCATCAATATAGGCTTTACCATACTTATTATGTTCTTCTATTCCTGTTGCAACTGCAAATATGTTTGGGTCAAAGATTATATCTTCCTCTCTCAGATTTACCCTATTGGTCAATATGTCAAAAGCCCTTTTGCAAATTTCAACTTTTCTTTGAAAGGTATCTGCCTGACCATTCTCATCAAAGGCCATGACTATAACGGCAGCACCATATTGTTTTATTAGTTCAGCCTGTCTTATGAACTCATCTTCACCTTCCTTGAGAGAAATGGAATTGACCACACCCTTTCCTTGGATATTCTTAAGCCCAGATTCAATTACACTCCATTTGCTAGAGTCTATCATTATGGGAACCTTACTGATATCAGGCTCAGAAGAAATAAGTCGCAAAAAACGCACCATTGCATCCTCGCTATCAAGTAGCCCCTCGTCCATATTGATGTCAATTATTTGAGCACCATTGTCTACCTGTTCTCGCGCTACGGCCAAGGCTTCATCAAATTTATCTTCCTTGATCAATCTCTTGAATCTCAAAGATCCAGTGACATTGGTTCTCTCACCAATATTGACAAAATTAGAGTCTGGGCGTATGACCAGTGCCTCTAATCCACTTAATTTTGTGAATGAGTCTACAGATGGAATATCACGAGGGGTCTTGCCATTAACATTATTTACAAAAGCGGTGATATGGTCAGGTGTTGTACCACAGCAACCACCTATGATATTGACAAGACGCGACTCAGTGAATTCATTGAGCTGTATTGCCATTTGGTCAGGGGATTCATCATAACCACCAAATTCGTTTGGAAGCCCTGCATTTGGATAAACCAAGATATTTGTATCAGCTATCTTTGATAATGAAGCCAAATATGGTCTCATCTGTTCTGCTCCAAGAGCACAATTCAGGCCGACTGCAAGTAGGTCCATATGAAAAATTGAATGCCAAAATGCCTCAACGGTCTGTCCAGATAATAGCCTACCACTGGCATCTGTGATAGTACCTGAGATCATAACTGGCCTTTCTTCACCAATTTCTTTGAATAATGACTGCACAGCAAATAATGCTGCCTTACAGTTCAAGGTGTCAAAGACAGTTTCAATCAATATAATATCGACCCCACCATCTACAAGACCCTTTGCCTGTTCCTTATATGCAAGCATTAACTGGTCAAAGTCCACATTCCTATGTCCTGGATCAGATACATCTGGACTCATTGACGCAGTTTGATTGGTTGGCCCAATGGCACCACAAACAAACCTTGGTTTTTTTGGGTCTAACTTTGTAAAACTATCACATATCTCTCTTGCTATCTTCGCAGATGACAGATTTAGATCATATACCAAATGTTCCATCTGGTAATCAGATTGGGAAATTGAATTTGCATTGAATGTGTTCGTCTCTACCAGATCGGCACCTGCCTCTAAATAGGCAGAATGTATTTCTTTGACAATATCAGGCCTTGTGATAGATAGGATGTCATTATTGCCCATTAGGTCAATAGGATGGTCCTTGAAGTCTGATCCACGAAAGTCAATTTCCTTCAATCCATATCCTTGTACCATCGTGCCCATGGCCCCATCAAGAACAAGTACTCTTTCTTTTAATATATCTTTTATTTTATGCATAAAAAAACCGGCACTAAGTCCGGCAATTACTTTGTTTGTAATCCTATTTAGCGCTTTTATTTATAGTCGCGGCAATCTGGTGCAAATCACGACTGAACAATATTATTAATTATTCATTTTAAATTCAAAGCTTATTTTATTTTATATATTGAGGTCCCGCATTGCGAATCATGTCATCTCCCAGGTCATATTTTTCATAATTCGCCTGAAATTTCTTAACTAGTTCCCTTGCTGAAGTATGATACTGTTCTAGATCACTCCAAGCCTTTAGAGGATTAAGCAAACTCGGTTCAATATCACCCAAGGATAATGGAATCTGAAATCCAAAATAATTATCACTCTCAAACTCAACTTCTTCAATCTCTCCATTGAGGATAGCATCTAAGATCTTTCTTGTCTTGGGAAGACTGAATCTCTTTGCACCTGACTGAGCACTGGAGCCCACCCAACCAGTATTTACTAGATAAACTGACACCTCAAATTGTTGCATCTTTTCTTTTAATAATTCTGCATATTTTAGAGGATGAAGGGTCAGGAATGGTCCTCCAAAACAAGGAGAGAATGTCGCGGTTGGTTCTGTTATTCCTCTCTCGGTCCCTGCGACCTTTGCAGTATATCCGCTAATAAAATGGTACATTGCCTGTTGAGGAGTTAACCTTGCAACAGGAGGGAGAACACCATAGGCATCACAAGTAAGGAAAATGACCTTTTTGGGATGGCCCGCAACACTCGGCATTCCTTTGCCGGATATGGAATTATCAATATGGTCCAAGGGATATGAAACTCGAGTATTTTCTGTTTTTGATCCATCGTCAAAATCAATTTCCAAACTGTTTTCATCGTAGACAACATTCTCTAGCAGTGCCCCCTCTCTTATGGCATTATAGATGTCTGGTTCCTCGTCAGGATTCAAATTGATCACCTTCGCATAACAACCACCTTCAAAATTGAAGATTCCATCATTGGACCATCCATGCTCGTCATCTCCTATCAATGGACGTGCTGGATCGGTACTCAGTGTGGTCTTGCCTGTACCTGAAAGGCCAAAGAATATTGCAGGGTCACTCTTATTCTCTCCAACATTCGCAGAACAATGCATCGATAGAACCCCTTTTTTTGGTAACAGGTAATGTAAGACTGAGAATATGCCTTTTTTCATCTCACCACCATATTCCGTTCCTCCGATTATGGCAATCCTTTTGGACATATGGAAGATGATGAATGTCTCTGAATTCATTCCAAAATCTTGAAAATCCTCATTCTTCACATCAGAGGCATTTATTATGGTGAATCCAGGTAAAAAACCATCGAGCTCACCATTTTCAGGACGAATGAACATGTTATGTACAAAATGTGATTGCCAGGCCTTTTTCGCTATTATACGTACATTCAATGAATGTTTTGGATCGGCACCGGCAAAGCCATCGAACACATATGTCTTGGTCTGATCATTTGAATTATAAAAATTCGTGACCTTGCTATATAATTTGTCAAATATGTCCTCAGATATTCTTTGGTTTACTGGACCCCACCAAATATCATTATTCGAAGATGGCTCATCCACTATGTACTTGTCCTTCGGTGATCGTCCAGTATATATACCCGTGTCTACCATTGCGGCACCTCGGAGTCCAATGAGTCCCTCTCTATTATCTATTATATCACGGACCAATTCCTTGATCGATAAGTTTCTGTGAACATTCTCAAGATCAATGAGTCCTAGCTGATCCAATCCAAGTTCATTACCGTAGGTCTTCATTCTTTTTCTTCTTTATGAAGCATGTGGGTGTGCCTTTTTATATATCTTTTTTATTTTTTCTGGATTGACCTTCGTGTAGATCTGAGTTGAAGAGATACTACTATGACCCAGGAGCTCTTGAATGGAACGTATGTCAGCATCATTATCAAGTAAATGGGTCCCAAAGGTATGTCTAAGTGTGTGTGGACTGGCACCCTTTTTACCACCAAGCACCTGTTGGAGATATTTGCTTAGTCGTTCTTGAACAGTTCTGACAGAAATTCTTTTTTCTCGAGTACCTGTAAAGAGAGGTGTCGTTGGATCAGAGGCCCAACTATGCTCTCTTTCTCTGAAATATTTTTCCAATGCATTCTTGGCCTTATCACCAAAAGGTACGATGCGCTCCTTATCACCTTTCCCAACTACTTTCAGTAAATTTTCATCACTATTTATAGATCCTATATTAAGTCCCACTAATTCACTTAAACGAATCCCAGTAGCATAAAACAATTCTAAAATGGCATGATCTCTCTTGCCGATCAATGATGACCTGTCTGGCATGTTCATCAATTCTTCTATCTTATTTTGTTGCACAAAATTTGGAATTTGTTTTTCAATCTTTGGTGTTTGGACATGTATCGCTGGATTATCTTTGATCTTATCTATCTGGACCAAATATTTGAAAAATGATTTTATGGTCGCGAGTTCTCTGGCTATTGTCCTCGCAGTGATATTCTTTCCATATCTACCTGGTCTCGTATCTCTTCTCTCAAATTCACTTCCAAGAAAATGGCGTATGCTCTGACGATCAATCTTGGTTAGATCATTGACCAATGTTGAATTGTATTCGATCAGAAATTTAAAAAAACGTCCTAGGTCATGACCATAAGCAACGATGGTATTTTTTGAGAGATTCCTCTCTTTACCAAGATATGATAAAAAATCTTGGATAAGATCTTTGTAAAGATTATTCATTTAATAGATCGATTGACTGAATCAAATTTAAATATTCTAAGGGCAAGGGTGCCTCTAAAATAATATGTTCCTGATTCACTGGATGAATAAATTCCAATCGTTTTGCATGAAGAGCGTGTCTGTCGAATCGAAGCATTTCTTTCTTATAGATAGAGTTAAACTCGGGGAGAAACCCCTTGGCCTTTGAGGGGCCACCACCATATTTCTTATCTCCGAAAATTGGATGGCCACAATAGGCTGAATGAATGCGAATCTGGTGAGTTCTTCCTGTCAAAGGGTAAAAGGAGACCAGAGAACAATGTCTCAAACGATTTTTTACTTTATAATTGGTGACCGATCTCTTACCATTACTATCAATTCTATATTTAGTGGGATCCTTCCTATCCCTTGCCAATGGTTGATCTATCTCACCCTGTTCGTTCTTCCACAGACCCCAGGTCAAGCCCACGTATTCTTTTTTGATCTTTCTTTTTTTAAATTGATCTGCCAAATGTGCATGAGCAGTATTTGTCTTGGCAACGATCAATGCTCCCGATGTCTCCTTATCCAAGCGATGGACAATACCCGGACGAAGGTTGCCATTCATATTAGATAATGTTTTAAAATGATAAATAAGGCCGTGTACAAGAGTTCCTGTTGATGCTCCAACACCAGGATGTACAATAAGTCCTGCAGGTTTATTTATTGCAATAATACTGTCGTCCTCATACAAAATATCCAGATTGAGATTCTCTGGAATTAGATCTTTGGAGTCTGATTTATTGTCAGGCATCTCTACCTGAATCACATCATTCAATTCCAACGCATATCCTGTCTTACATTTATTGCCATTAACAATTATATGCCCAGATCTAATGAATGATTGGATATGGGAACGAGAATATTTGAGCAAATTATCTACAAGATAGTGGTCCAATCGTCTACCGATCTCTTCTATCTTGGTAACTTGGAGGTTGATCACACTGTTATTTTTCCAACAGACCTTGAGTTTTCGATAAGAAAGGAATGAATGATAAATAGGGCCATGCCTATTGTCACTGATGAATCAGCTATGTTGAATATGTACCAGTGAAGATCACCGATCATTATATCCATAAAATCAACCACCTTTCCATATAACAATCTATCGATCAAATTTCCTACCGCACCACTGAGGATCAAGGCTAGTCCATATTTAACAAAAGGGTGTCCATTTCTTTCTTTCCATAGAAAACCTACAATAAAACCAGTGAGTAATATTGTCATCACAAGTAAGATGTGTTTCCCACCAGGAAAGGATAGACCAAATGCCATTCCCTCATT
>CALCSS010000089.1 GCA_937893835.1 uncultured Fidelibacterota bacterium | reverse complement strand
AAACCTGTGTTTCTTGAGGGAAAACATATGCCATTTAAAGGCTCAGGATCTTATAAAAAGAAATAGTTAGAGACTCTATTGCTCGATTACGATAGTTGCTGATAATACATCATTGGGCATATCCAAATATTTATCACTAAAAGTAAAAATATCGTTTCCTCCAAGTGCATTGATCAAACCGATTGGGAGATAGGAATGCTTGACCTGAAAATATGGTACTATTTCATATTCTCCTTCTGATAGATCTAATTGGTCTTCATTAATTAGATAGATCCAAATCAATTCCTCATTCCTATTTAAACTTAATGGATAAGTTTGGTCTTGGATTAAAAGTCCGTCTTCGTCAAAAGTAGTGTATCTATGCAATATTATAGTATCTTCCGATATATTATGAAAAATGAGTCCAGAATTATAATCCAATGAATCACTTAATGGGAATCTATAAATATCAATATTGGCTGATTGGTGCATACTAATATCATAGTCTATGAGAGGCATTTCTATTTCAAACAAATCGTTGATCTGTGTACTAGATCCTATATTGCATGAGATTATCTTCTTCAAATATATAGTTTCTAATAATCTACCACTGCTTGAGATATAAGATTGATTACTTGAAAGTCTACTATTAGTGAAATTGACCGTGACTGAATCAAGACTGTAATTATGTATGAAAAAATAGATCTTCATTGGCCCCGAGATATCATCTATTACATCATCCAGAGTTATGATGAACTCATCCTCCTCATTAGTTTCAGTATGGATATTAAAACCCTCAAGCCAAACGAAAACTCTTGTATCTGTTTCTAAATGCTCAGGAATTATCGATCCAGATAGCGTGATCTCAGACTTGCTTGAATCATCCCAAAATGGATTCGAAGTACAAGAATGAGCACAGATACATAATATGGTCAAAATAATATGTGTTTTCATTGAATGGATAGATCAATTGAAAGTACATAGCGTTTATCATAGATAGATAATCCCATTAACTCTTGAGATGGACTATTAAGATTCTTGCCTGACAAACTTATCGTTATATCCGCAAAGTCAAATGTCACCTTTCTAGATATATCAATGTCAAAACTCTCTAATGGTCTCATTATTGTCTGATTTTGAATACCATCTCGGCCTATTGTTGTAAGATGCCTCTCACTTTCTTTTCTGTAAATGAACTTTATCATTACAAATGGATTTTTTACTTGAATTGTAGTTCTAAACATTTTACTAGGCTGTAATTGAAAAGCCATTGCATCAGAAAAGAAATAGTTTGTCAAATACGTACGTAGTATTAACCTTCCTCCGATAAAATTAAGATTGATAGAATTATCAAAACCAAAGATACTGGCGTTACCATAATTGATAGGAATATGGATAAAAGCATCTTCGAAATATAATTGTTTTATCTTATCTGTGTATTTATACATGAATGCAGTAAAACCCACATTCATTGACCGAGCATTATTAGGGTCATAGTCTTCTATCTTAATACCTAATTCAGCCATTGATTTTTGCTCTGATAATAAATTATTACCGTATACTAATGTATGTATCTTGTTATGGACTCTCTCATATATACTTGGTATCCTAAATGAATTTGAAAGATTGATGAATATCAATCTTTTCCTTTGCAGTTGCCTATCGATCATAGATACAGTGAATTTTGTGTTACTACTTTCCCAATCTCTATCTTCAATGAATATATCTGATCCTACTTCATTAACAGAATTAACTTTTTCTTTACTTATAATAAATTTCAAATCATTTAAATGTAACCCTTCATTGTTTTTTGGTTGTAACATTTCAAAGGCACCCATGACCCTAGTACCATTTCTACTTAACTTTATTTGATCATTATCTATTTCCCAGGCAGATCTAATTCTGTTATTTTCAGTTGATAATCGAAAGGTTGAACTCTTAAACTTTTTCTCATACCATAGACCTATACCCTCTAAATCATCATCATTTTCATTCCTTCGAAAGGTTGTGAATTGTCCTCTTTTCTGCTCTTGAAAAAAACCATAGAGTGTTATATCTCCAATGAAGTTGCTTTTATCATTGTATTTAACAATTAGATTTTGTGTGTAAAGATCCAAGGTGTCTTTTGATCTGTCATTATTGAATTTTTTTTCATTTATAAACCCCATAAGCCTAATCTCATGACCTTTGCCATTTCTAAAACCCATATTAATTAAATTTCTTTTATACTCCTTTTGAACCTCGGTCTTATCCGAGTCACTATACCTTTGCAAGAATTTTCCATTTGAGAAACCTGTATTAACAGAAATATAACTCTTCCCTAAGGAACCATATGCATCAAAGCTACCGTAGTCGTAAGTACCAAATTTTTGATTTAAAGTAAATTGATTATCATAATTTATTTTTGGTACAAGATTGATTGTGCCTGATGAGTAAATGGTATTTTCATTATTGCCTGCAATGAGTTCAATCTCGCTAAGTCCAAGAGAAGTGAACTGAGATATATCTACCATGCCCGAACTAAGGTTATTGATTCTTACTCCATCATATAGAAATACTAATTCCTCATTACTCGATCCTCTCAAAGAGAGATTCTTCTGACCTCCAATTGTCTCATTCATTAATAGAGAGTATTCTGAAAACAATGCATCGCCAATATCAATGGCTCCCCTAATTGTTGAATTCTCAAGATCAATATGATTAACCGTCTTCTTCTTTGAAAAATACTTTGACTGTCCCCAACTCTTCGCCTGAACATCCAAAGAATCCATTACTATATTCTTTTCTTTTAATAAGATCAAAGCATTATTGTTAAAGTAAGTTATATCAATAGTATCCGATACATATCCGATATGACTTACAATGAGATATTTATCTTTTGGTGGTATGATCAATGAGAAACCACCAAAACTATCGGACTGGGTGCCCACACCGGATGGCAGTGATACAATATTCACATTTCTTAGTTTAACATTATCTTGACCTTTTATCTTCCCATCAATGGACCTTGCTTGAAGAAATGAGACTACCAAGATAATGATATTGACAGTTTTCAATATAATTGATTAATAATAATTGGAAAAATTACTGATCGCCTCTTTTACCCCACCCCATTTTCTTCCGTAGAGTTTCAAAATAGTCTGTATCATCAAAATCAATCAAACTTACATTGTAATCAGATTTACTGATTTCTACAGTACATGTTGAATCTAAGATCTCGTGTATCTGTCCATCTGCTATAAACTGAATCGCATCATCAGTGTCTGGGAAACTGATTATTATCTTTGATGATGCAGGAACAACTAATGGACGAGATGTGAGTGTATGTGCTGCAGTTGGGGTAATGATCAATGAATCCACTTTTGGAGTCACAATTGGTCCTCCGGCCGATAATGAATAAGCAGTAGATCCAGTTGGTGTTGATACAACTAATCCATCTGATCTATAATTACCCACCATATGCCCATCTACATTCACCAAAGCATTGAGCATTCGATGAGATTGGCCATTACAAATAACAAAATCATTTAAAGCAACTTGATTGATTTTCTTACGATCTTTGTCAATCGAGGCTTGTACAAGAATTCTTTCTTCTACAACGTAATGTCCCTTGTTTACTTGATCGAGCCTAGGAAAAAGGTCTTTTAATGTCACCTTAGCTAAAAAGCCTAGATCACCAAGATGAATACCGAGTATTGGTGTACTTCTGTCTTCAATTGCACGAGCCAAAGATAAAAATGTGCCATCTCCTCCCAAGACCAACATAAAGTCCAAATTAGATATGTCATCCTTTGAACTTATTTTTCTTGAATTGAGATTGGCACCATTTTCATGATCAAGAATCCTGGTTGTAAGATAAACCTCCATAGCATTATGGCTAGACCAGGATATGATCTCAGGTAGAACCTTCCAAAATAAATCTTTATCTGTATTTCCCCATATACCAAACTTTTTTGGAGGAATCATTCAATTTCCTGGATCTCGAATCCATGATCATTTTTTTTTATTAATCTCTGAACACGTTGTTCAGCATCAGTTAGGTGACTCTGGCATAGCCTTATCAAATCCATTCCTTCCTCGAACCATGATAAGTTCTGTTCCAAAGAGGCCTCACCGGATTCCATATTGTCAACTAACTTTTCAAGACGATTGATTGATCGTTCAAAATCATTTTTTTCTCTTTCTTTTGACATAATGAATATTACATGAATTTAGTTATCTTTGATATCTGATGTTTTTTTAGCAATAAGCCCATCTTTTGCCATATTTAATCTAAATGACTCACCTAATGCAATTTGTTCTGAATTTCGAATTACTCTACCTTTTTGATCAATTGGAATCGCATAACCTCGTTCAAGAACTTGATTGGGACCTAGATTAGATAATTGTTTTGATAAATGGTTTAACTGTTCTGAAAAAAAGGATTTTTTTGCATCTACAGCTAATGATAATCTCTGATGAATTTGACTTACTGCCCTTTTTTGCATTTCAATCTTCCTTAGAGGACGTTGGTTTGAGACTCTCTTTTCAATTTGGTCAAAGAACAGCCATCTTTGTTCCATTTGATTTTGGATGATGCGCAATATTTTTGTTTTTTCATTTGTTAATCCTAGGATTAGATCCTCGCGCAATGGGACTGCCAGTTCTGCTGCTGCAGATGGAGTAGGAGCTCTCAGATCTGAGACAAAATCAGCAATAGTAAAGTCTGTCTCATGTCCTACGCCTGAGATGATTGGGATATTCGAATTAAAAATTGAGCGAGCCACAACCTCCTCATTAAATGTCCAGAGATCTTCAATAGAGCCACCACCCCTCCCTATAATTATCACGTCTACTGATTTTTCTTGATTGAATAATTCAATTCCCTCAACCACTTCTTCAGACGAACCTTCACCTTGTACCTTTACAGAGCAGAGAAGAATCCCTATATGCGAGGCTCTTCTATTTAGGACATTTAGCACATCCTTAAATGCGGCACCTGAGCCTGATGTAAGTACTCCAACATTTTTTGGATAGGGAGGTATTTCTTTTTTATGCTTTGCATCAAACAAATCTTCTTTTTCAAGAGTTTGTTTGAGTGCCTCAAAAGATTTAAAAAGATCTCCTAGGCCTAGAGGTTCCATGACTCCGACCTTTAATTGTACCTGGCCTCTCTTCTCATAAACAGTGACCATACCAAACAGACGAACCTCCATTCCATCATTCGGTATGAATTTTAGATGAAGATTGTTCATACGAAACATCGTGCAGCGTATCTCACTTCCGCCGTCTTTCAATGTAAAATACATATGTCCTGATGAAGGATGATGATGAAAATTTGATATCTCGCCTTTAACCCAGATATCCGAGATCTTACTTTCAAGGAGATTTCTGATTCTCGTATTTAATTTAGAAACAGTTAAACAATCTTGATAATGAGACATAGATCAAATTGTTTTTATAAAAGAGGGAATACGAATTAGGTAAACCGCTATTATATATTATTTATCTTTTTTCTTATGACGATTGGCACGTAGACGCTTTTTGCGT
>CALCSS010000088.1 GCA_937893835.1 uncultured Fidelibacterota bacterium | reverse complement strand
ATTAAATGGATTAGGATAGTTTTGGTGCAATGCAAAAACAGATGGTAAGGTAATATCCTGATCGTTACCTAAGACCGATGAACCAACTCTAATTATGATCTGGCTAGAACCAGAAACATTCAACTCATTGGTCTCTCTGAGGTCTTGGAAGAATATACCATCACCAACATTATAACCTATTTCATATTCATCAGGGATATCTATCAGCTCCCATTCTATATGAACAGAATCCTGATTTGATTCTACAAGAAGATCCCATTCTATCCATGAGTCTTGATCAATGGGCCCTTGAAAATCATAAGCAAAACGATCTCCAAGACCATGCTCCCAATCTGGACGCATTGATGATAAAGTAACATAATCATCCCCAGGAGGGTTTGGTGCTTTTGCAATATCGTAGGGTGCATCAAATCCAGATGTGGCATCTTCCATAACCCCTAATCGTGTTGTACGATCTATGGCACCGTTTACAGTACTTATAAATGGGATGTGCCATTCAGACTCATCTCGATCTTCCCTTAATGAAGCATTGGAATCTGGTACAGCATGGATAGGATAATGAATATGAACACCACTGTCCACGGTCGATAACCAATATCCATGCCATGGTAAAAGCTCTTCTGCCATGGTATATCCAAGACTGTCATAAGTATATATCGCATTCACCCAACCTGCAGCAACCGCGTCTGAATAACTTAATTGTCCTTCCGTGCTATGTTGTTCAAATAACAGACTGTCAACATCAATATCCAGTATAAGAGGATTACTTACCAGGTTCCAGCCTAAAGATAGAGATCGACTTTGGGAATTGGTCATGGGTGTACCCAAGACATCCAGGTCAATATTCTCCATGATACCAAGCCAATACCCATTGCCTAGAACAAGACTGCTATCAAGAGTGTATCCATTATCTTGGAAACCATAGGTGAACCAATAGCCTTCGACATCGTCATCTACATTATCATCCATATGACCTTCAGATGGTACTAAAGGAGCCCCCCATAGATTCCATCCTGAATTCAAGGAGGTTGAAAGACTATCACCAGCGAAAGCAAAAACATGATCACTCTCGTCAAATACAGAGTTGCCTGCATAGTCCCTCGCTTCAACCTTGAACATCGCATTATACACAACTGTTGTATCTGGAACGATCCATGAAAGTGACTCGCTATGGCCGGACCAATCACTGATCAATTGGTATGTTTCTCCATGATCATCGGAGAAATACGTACGAACCGAGTCGATCCCATTTCCATCATCAAGAGCCCATGAGAATAAGTGAGTAGAATCACTCAACAATATCTGGGGTCCGCTGGTATTTGAATCGAGAGCAAGGATCGGAGAGGTTGAATCACCAACACTGATACGAAAACTATAAAGACTATCGGCAACAATATTGAATCCAAACCAGGAACTATCTGCAAGGTATGCCCTATCTCCCGATTGAAGATGCTCGATCACAATGGGCACTTCTGGCACATCGACCATATCAAAAACAAATACAGCCGAGTCACTCACATTTGATGTGATATCAATATTCCAGACATGCATGGTGTCACTCAGGTCAATATTGCCCCTTATATCCTGAGCGAGATCAGAGCCAAGTTCAAGCTCCCATTCAGGATGAGGGAAAGAAACTGACAGGTAATTACCTGGCGGTGTTGGA
>CALCSS010000087.1 GCA_937893835.1 uncultured Fidelibacterota bacterium | reverse complement strand
TGTTGCAGGTTATACACTTGATGAACCTTCAGCGACCTCTCATCCTGGCAATAACTTTGGGGTGGTGGCGACTCAATTACTTGATTCACCGCGAGCGACCGATCCAGTAGATCTTGATCAGGATGGCACGATCGATATATTCCCAGGTGAGCCTCTGAAGATGACAGACTGGCACTGGGTGGATTGGTATCAGCGTCCTGGAGTTGTGTCCCCTGAATCTAACTCCAGTAGTTGTTATGCTGGCTCTGAGGGATGTCCAGTTGCAAGGAATAAAGAGGAAATTCTCTATAAATTGATGGTAGGTGATACCTCAAACCTTAGTGAAGGTGAGAAGGCGTGGCACTTTCATACTCCAAACCCTGGTACAGATCTTGGCGAGGAATTAAATCCTCATTTTGATTCTGTTGAGGGATTGAAACTTGAATCTGTCTATGAGAGGGATCCTGAGGGGTTGGATTGCGTTTTGATCATGAGCTGTGGCCCCTTTGATCTTCCTGTTGGGAGGGAGGTTCCATTCTCATTCTGCATCATTTTTGGTCAAACGGAGACGGATCTGGTCAACAATGCTCGATTTGCGCAGGTCATGTACAACTCCCGATATCAAGGATTTACGCCACCCACAAGGCCAACGGTTCACAGTGTTACAGGGCAGGGAGAGGTGAATATCTATTGGGATGATGCTGCTGAGTATGCGCGGGATGTGGTCACTGGATATGCTGATTTTGAGGGATATAAGATCTATAAGAGTAGAGATGGTGGTAATACTTGGGGCAATCCTGAGGATATGATCTATGATACTGATGGTATCTTTGCTGGGTGGAGGCCGTACCAGCAGTTTGACCTCTCAGCTGAGGATGACTCTCTTCATTGTGTCTATTCAAGGAGTTTTGATTGTCCAGCAGAATCCAGAAGAGGACACGCGATCAATGGGCAAGACCCCTATTTCCCTTGGTTTAGTCTAGGTACCGATACAGGACTTGAGAGTATTAGACTAGATGAGCCAGTTGTTGTAAATGGCGACACAATGAGATATACGTTTAAAGATCAGAATGTGACAGATGGCCTTGAGTATACATACTCGATAGTTGCATATGATATGGGAGTAGAACCTCCGTTCAGGCAGACCTATGCAGATATTGGTGGAGGTCAATTTGAGGTTGTGGTCGATACCAATTACTCAAATCCTGATCAATGGGCAAATCCAGAAGGATATGCCTCGATAGAGAATTCAAAGGGAACAACCGTATTGGATAGAAATTTTGTACAGCTCTATCCTGGGGTGACCCCTGTTGCGTCTTTGGGTGAGGTTGGTGTTGTCCCTAATCCTTATAGGGTTAATTCAGGTTTTAAAGAGGCAGAGCATTTAAGACAGATGCGATTTACTAATTTACCTGCAATGTGTACGATTCGAATCTTCACTTTGAATGGTGAGATCGTCAGTACTATCTACCATGATGATTCTGAATCTGGAAATGCATGGTGGGACATGCGATCAATTAATAATCAAGAAGTGGCTCCAGGGCTTTACATTTTCCATGTAGAGGAACCTTCTGGGGCTGGTAGTGACCCCTACATCGGTAAATTTGCGGTGATACGATGATCAAGCGATTACCGATTCTTCTTTTG
>CALCSS010000086.1 GCA_937893835.1 uncultured Fidelibacterota bacterium | reverse complement strand
AGAATCGTCCTCAGTACCTGTCTCACCAAGATCTGGATAATATGGGTGGGTCACAAGGACAGTTGGCTCTGTATTGAGATCAAGGTAGAAATCCTCCTTGAACTTGACAATAAGGATGATCTGGTCAGACGATACATAGTTGGCTCTGACCGTATCTATTGTAGGAGCGGTCACGTCAATGTAAAAATATTCCATACTTGACCAATTGGATGTGGAGTGGCTGTGGTCTACAGCACGGACACGCCAACTATAGTTTCCCTCAGGAAGGTCCCTCAGATTCTTTTGAGGTCTATTGATCAGACCGATCTCACCAATGCCATAGTGGCCCGTGCTCACGGCATGGTCATTGTCCTCATACCCTACTTGCAGTTGATATCTTAGACCTGATTCTGGGGTAGACCCTCCACCTGCGTTTTGAGGGTCGGCTGGAGCCACCCATGTGAGATCTACTCTATCATTGTTGATATTTGAGTCATCAAGGAGATATGGAGCATTGGGTGCCTTGTTGGGATTCTCCAATGATTCAAGATTATCGTATACCTGAGCGACAACATCCTGGTTTGCCTTGAAACCAGACAGGAATAGATCCAGATCCCCATCTGAATCATAGTCACCCCATTGGGAGAAGCTAATTCCAACACTGTCAATGGAAAGCGTCTGGTCCAATGTGAAACCATTCTCATCTTGATAGTATACCATGGTTACGGGTACTGAACCCAGTGCACCATCGGTGCTGGACTGTCCTGCGACCAAGAGATCCAGGTCGCCATCTGAATCATAGTCACCCCACGCGGGTTTTCCATAGTAGACACCCTGTAGTATATGAGTGACGATGAATGTATTGATCCCATTTGCGACCACATAGGTTATAAGGTCTCCGCTACCATTCAATCCTGTCAATGCAAAATCGTCATAGCCATCACTGTTGTAGTCACCAAAGGCAATGGCACCAGCGGTAACCCCGAATATCTCAGACTCCCAGGTCATCGATGGGGTCAGTATATAATTTGAATTGTTCAGGTAGACCCTCATTCGAAGTGATTGCTCTTCATCTGCTCCAATCGATACAAGGTCTAGACGCCCATCACGATTAAGGTCAGTCCATTGAACTATCGCTGGGTTGATAGGGACCAGGTTGGTCTGGTTTGTATCAAGGCGTAAGATGCCATTATCATTGTAGAATACATCCAGATGCCTGACATAAGAATTGTCAAATCCACCTTGGACATAGTCTAGGTCTCCATCATTGTCATAGTCGCCCCAGTGGTGGCCATTGACTCCGCCATTGACCCAGTGATCCCCAATTCCATCATAATTGACATCCGTGTTGATCTCAGAACTCATATCAGCTACATATAGTCCATTCTCCCACTTATAGAAACTGGTCTTGAAACCTCCAAAGAAATTGCTGATCTGAAAACCTGTCATGGTCAGGTCAAGGTGACCGTCATTTGTGTAGTCAACCCATGAGAGGTGTCCTCCAAATACAGCTTGAATATCCTGAGTTAGATCTTGAGATAATAGACCACCAGAGTTCTCGAATAGGTTTGTTATGCTTGACCCGGAGAATGTGACACCGGTCAGTGCCAGGTCTGGGATTCCGTCTTCAGTATAGTCTGCCCAGCCAGCAGATGAGTAGTATACACCAGGCAAGGATTGTGTGGATGCAACAAGGCGGGCAATGAACAAGGTGTCTTGCTGTGACCATTCTGAGGTATTGCCAGAGCCGTCCACTGTCTGGACCGCCCAATAATATGTACCGTGCGGTATCTCATTGAACTCACGAATGAGCCTCTGCCCAACGTTAGAATTGTTAAACGCAACGGATGAGGACATGAGCTGATTCCCACCTGATGTGGTCCCAATGCGAATGTTGTAGGAGAGACTTGCGGGGTCATCAATATCGTCTGATCCAGATCCCCAAGAAAAGATAGCTCGCGTACTCACCACAAATGCAGTGAGTGCGCTTGGTGGTTCTGGGTCCTCATTCGTACCTACGTTATCATTGATGTACACATGGGAGAAGGAACTATCAACGCTTCCTATCTCTGTGGTCCCACTTACAACTAGGTCAGGTATGCCATCATTGTCAACATCAACAAACTTGGCAGAGCGAGCACCGTCCAATTGCTTCAGCTCTTCAAATGTTCCATCCCCATTGTTCAGATAGACCCGGCCAGATAAAGAATTTACCCGGCCAGAATAGTTGCTTACATTATCTGCGCCAGCGATGACAATATCTTGTAGACCATCCAAATTGAGATCGATGGCGTCTATGGTCCCATGTGCCACCGCAAAGTCAATCTGATCAGGGTAGAGCGAGAATGTGCCAAGAGGTTCATTCTCAAGTATATATGTCACAAGTTCACCTTCGATCTTGTCCCAACCGGACATGATGAGATCAAGGTCTCCATCTGAATCAAGGTCAGAGAAATGGAATGCTCCTGCCTTTAGCCCGCTTATCGCGTCAGCGGTGGTCACCTCTGTCAATCGTCCTATGGGATCATTTTGATAAAGTCGTGTGACCGAGGAGTTTGGGTTTGCCGTCTGACCACCAATGATCAGGTCAGGGTCTCCATCATTATCATAGTCGCCCCAGGCGCTGCTCCCAGTGAATAGGGCGGGGAAGATGGTAGTGGGGTCTTCATCTAGATAGGTCCCTGTATTAAGATAAAGTTCGTTGAGAATGTTATCGGCTGGTTGTTTGACCCCCATCAAAAATAGATCTGGCCTGCCGTCCATATTGACGTCGCCCCATCTACCATTGCTGTGAATGACAGACATGTTCTGGAGCCAGGACGATTCACTGAAATATCCGGAAGATGAGTTAAAGAGCAGCTTTGATTTGGCTGAACCATTCAGGTAAATGTCAATGCTACCGTCCAAATTCACATCTGATAGATCCAGATTCCCAAGTCCACCTAAAAATTCAGCGACCGTATCAGGATAGGTAATAAAATTTGTTGAAAAACCTGCACCAAGTGAACCCTGGGCATTCCCAATTATTACATCAATGAACAATCCAAAACGTGTGGAGTCATATCCAGACATGATGATATCACTGTAGCCATCGTTGTCCACATCAGCGATCTCAATGGAATTCGCAATAGACTGTGGTAGCGCATTTGATAGCGATGAGTCAATGACAAATGGGTCTTGTGCTGTCAGGATCGAAAGCATCAACCCAACGAGGAGGCTACGCAAGTATCTGTAATGCGTATTCATTCTGACTTAATTATTTATTTACTTACTTGTTAGTGTCCAGACACCATCCCAGTCATCACCTGGGGAGTTATCCAGATAGTGTTCACACCGTGGAATGTAGATCCTACTGGGATTGGTCTTTCTTCCTCCAAACATGTCCTCAAGAGCGTCTGATGCCTTGAAGGCCTCGATGGCCTTTGCCCATTCTTGATTCTTGTATAGGTCCAACGCCTCATGATATGCTGGCAAGATCTTTTTGTATTGCTCTGGCTCTTGACCTACCTCGCTTATCAATTCCCATACCTTGACCGGTTCATTTTTACCCATTACTCTCACATTGTCTAGGTCACGAACAACGACCTTGTCCTTGACAGGTTGGTAGGTGCTGTCTGCTATCTGGATATAGATGCCGTATTGTTTTGCTGATGATTCGAGCCTAGCGGCCGTGT
>CALCSS010000085.1 GCA_937893835.1 uncultured Fidelibacterota bacterium | reverse complement strand
CAGGAACATATGGAAAGATCCCAACCGTGGATGCTGCCGGTGTTTTAGGTGGAGAAGATCATAAATTTTATTATGGCCCCTCTCCCTGGACACGTGATTGGAATGCACTTGTCGCCATGAATGGTGGTGATGCAGATACTGTCTATGTAGATAAAAGTGCGCTTGCAAGAACCCATGGTTCCGGTGAAAACCAATCGGTCGGTATATTGAGGAACAGCATCAATAGACAAAGTACGATCGGTGTGATATCCAAATTGAACTATGATCTAAGCGCAGAACTCAAATTACAAGTTGGATTGGATTGGCGTACTGCAGGAATAGAGCATGCTCGCGAGGTACGTGATCTCATGGGTGGCGATTATTATATGGACTATGCTGATGATAATTCCCCTGATGGTAAACGTGTAGGACTTGGTGATATCATAGCATACCATAATGAGACCACGGTTGACTGGTTGGGCTTTTTTGGACAAGCCTCTTATACATCAGGTCCATTGAATGCATATGGTATGGCAGGATACTCACAGATCGCGTATACATATCAAGACCATTTTACGGTAGCAGATGCTGTAATTGATCATGGCGACCCAATAACAGCAATGCAGTTTAAGGGTGGCGCAATGTATGACGTGAATGATAATATGAGCGTGTTTGCCAATTTTGGTATTACAGAGAAACCACCCATCATGGATAATGTTATCTATTTTGATGGAACGGTTGCAGCTGATCCTACTAATGAAAGTTTCCAAAGTGTTGAAGGTGGTGTGAACTACAGTGCTGGGAATATGGCGGTAAAGGCAAACTACTACGTCACTGATTGGAAAGATCGTAATCTGACAAAGGCAGTTACTTCGGGTCAAGGTGACAGTGGTGATACCGACGTGATCTTTCTTACGGGTGTAAACCAAAACCATTCAGGGCTTGAAGTTGAGGCGGATGTGCAAGTTGTTGATATGCTGAGATTGAATTTCTCAATGGGAATGGGAACCTGGAAATTCGTAGACGATGCAACCGGTGATTATCAAGAAAACGCATATGACTCCTTAGGCAATGTTACTGGACTAACTACCACAGAATATAGTTATGCATTGAAAGATCTCTTTGTTGGTGACATGCCTCAGACAGGTATGGCATTTGGTGCAACACTAACTCCTATCCCAGGACTTAGCGTTCAAGCTCTATTCAATTACTATGATAAGAATTATGCTGACTGGTCTCCAGCTTCTCGTGAGTTGGATGGTGATGCAGATAGAGCACAAGTTTGGATGGCTCCATCTTACAGCAAATTAGATCTTCATGTTAATTATGACCTTCCAGTATCTATTGGAGGTGCAAGTGTCACAGCTTTTGCACATGTCTTCAATGCGCTGGACGCTGTTTACGTGCAAGATGCTGTTGATAATAGTCAATACAACAGTTGGGGTGGAGATGTAAGCCATGACGCAGATAATGCTGAGGTCTTCCTTGGGTCACCTATGTACTTCAACGCAGGTCTAACATTTAATTTCTAATCTAGAACTAGAGATAAATGCAATAAAAAGCCCCCTGTTCGGGGGCTTTTTATTTATCAAAAAATATCAAGGATCTTGGGCAGATCGATATCAAACAACCCTGAAAGTTTATCCTGAATATTTACACCGAACACAAGACCGATGGTGGTCCAATGGGTCTTTGTCTCTTCATTGATGATGCCAGAGACCCAGTTGAACTGTGTTGTCACTCCAATGCTGATGGGAGTAGGCAATAGATTGAAGGTTGCAGCGCCTCCCAACGTGAAGCCATAGCCAGGAGAGACCAACCCTCCTCCTATCTTGATTCCTGTCTCCAGGGTACTAGGAATCCATGACCAGGCGATCCGTGGATCTATCTGTGCGATCAAGAAATAACTTAAAGTTTGAAAGTTTTGGCCCACAGAATCTGACTCAAAATCAAACCAATTGATCTCTAGACCAAGGTCTATATCCTTGCCATCAAATTGAAACATGTTCTTTCTACCAAGCCCAAAACTATAATTGACACCAGCGATATGATCGGCCAGAGTTTGTTCGATGATTATGGGTTGTGCATAGGACAGGTTTAAATATGATTTTGGTCCAGAACCCAATAGAGAGTCTTGAACAGCCCTTTTTGCCTGTCTTGCTTTTTTTCGAGCTTCTTTTCTTAGGCGCCTTGCCTCTTTTTTAGCGAGTTTTGCCTCTTCCTGTGCGTAAGACTCCACATCTTTTGTCTTTCGTACTGCATCAAGAGTGGCTGTCGCTGCGGCCGCCTCCAATCTTGCTCTTGCCGCCTCTCTTTCCGCATCATACATGTTCTCAATTGCTTTTTGGGCATCTATCTTAGCCTCTTCCATGCGTGCTTTAAATGATTCCACGTCTTTGGCTTGTCCCTCTGCCTTTCGCATGAGTTTGGTAGCATTCCTAGCCCTCTCATTTGCCTGTTCCAGTACATCTTTCGCAAGGGTCAATTTATCATGTGCTGCCTGCAAGGCCTCTTCTGCTCTTGCTGCAAATTCTAAGGCAAGATCAAGATCCTCAAGGTCCTCAAGTCCTCTATCAATGACATCCTTCCCATTCCATTCATATTTATACGCATATTTATCAGGAGGCATGTATGGGATTATCTTTCTCTCTATTTCCTTACCTTCTCCATCGGTCAAAACACGAACCGTCTCTCCAAGTCTTCTATCATGAATGAATTCTTTTGTCTCAATTATAATATTCTCTGAATTAAAGTATTGGATCATCTTAAGAAACGCACCCTTTTCCCAAAACAATAGGTGCCTACCTACAAATTGTTCATTTGAATCAAAATAAGAAGACTCTACGACCTCGGAAATATTATTGTCATCCTTGACCGTGGTGTAGTTGAAGTGATAGGAAAAATATTCAAAACCAACAGAGTCACTGAATGAGACCTCTCTAGGGCGTCCATCACTTCTACTTATGAACGTCGCCACCCACCCAGGGCGCATATAACTTAGTTCATTGGAATAGAGATTTGGATCAAGTCTAGATACATTAGCAACTTCATGAAAAAACACTTTATACTCAGAACGTGCACCCGACCTAGACCATATGAGGGAATAGGTCTCTTTGGCTTGCCTATCTTTACCGAACCGGGTAACAGACTTGATTCGATTATCCTTATTATAGGTTGCCTGGTAATAGGTCTGACCATAAAAACTATGTGGTTTACCTCGGAGATCCAATACACGACGATATGGATTCCAATATTTGTAGTATTCTACGCGTACGGTTTCTTTGATATCCGATTTGGAGGCTTGATCTAGGGCAAGGACCTTTGTCGAAAAAAGGATAATTGATAAATAACAGCAAAGACCTATGCTATTTTTCAGGCCAACCCCCAACTCATCAATAATATGGTCATAAAGAACAAAGAGTACCCTATCCAGGTCCCTGCCTGAAATCGCTTATTGTAGTCAATGACCTCCTCACCCAATGTCTGATAATTCAATACAATGGTCTCATGGGTACCTTCTTCCACATATATATCTAATCGCCCCATGACCAAAATATCATTCATGATCTTTTCTTTTGAGGTCATGGCATTCACATCTTGAGTATAATCATTTGGGAAATATCCTACTTTATGCCAGCCGGGTAAAACATCTACGGGGTTCTTTAAAGGAGAGTACCCAGCAAGGTGCCCATCCACATATATAGGCAATCCTTTTGTGTCACACATGATCTCTAGGGTTGTTCTTTCTCGAGCATCTTTCCATGATGTTGGGTGAGTTATCTTTTGGGCATCTTTTGGATCAGGGAAGACAAACGATGGGTTGATCTCCTTTTCTTCAACATAATCAGAGAATGTCAATACAATGACAACTTTGCTTCTTAGATCATCTAAAAGAACATCAAACATTCCAATGCTACGGCTTGTTTGTATTGAAAGTTGCAGTGAGTTTTGTGACCAATTTTGTTGAATGTCCTGAATAGGATAGGAAATGAGATCACGAAAATAATCTGACCCAGGTCTGATAATATTATAAAAATTGAGAATAAACCAATTCTTTTGCTCTATCCAACTGGACACATCTGCTCTTTCAATATGACTGGAAAATTGAAATTCAATTCTTAGCCCAGTTTCAGTTACTTCTGTTTTTGAAGATAAGATGACCGGAAGGTCTTGAGCCATAGGAAGCGAACTAAGAATGACCAAAATCACAATTCCCCAAGACCTTTTTCTGGGGGAAACGATCTTCATTATATCACTCAGAATCTTCTTCTGCAATTGCTAGATTGATCCTGATCTTTTGGGTTCGCCCTTGAGGAATATATATATCCTGATAATCAGGTATGCTCATTGCAAATTTTTGACGAGGGGAGTTTGGATCAACAACTCTAACTCTATGCCACCCTGGTGTGATCGATAGTTTTTTTGGAATGGGGGTCTTACCTATCAAAGATCCATCAATGAACACATCCGCTCCCTCTAGATTACAAGCGAGTCTTAAAAAAGTTTTCCGTTTTGAAAGGTCTGGAGGTAAAAGATTGACCTCATTGCTATTGGAAAGTTTCCTGGTCTCGCGCTTTACTTGAGTTGTGACAGGAGGTTGATTTAATAATTCTTTTGCAGTCTCTCGAGCCTGCTGTATCACACTTCCAAACCTCTGTTCGGTCACAAGCTTATTATTCCTCACTGATGAAACAATTGGTTTTTGACCTGACAGGGCACGTGTCAATTCTCTATGTGTTCCTTCGCCAACTACGCCATCTACATTAGCAGAATTAAAGCCCCTATCACGTTGAAATTCAATGACGGCGTCTTCGGTCTTTGAACCAAAATCACCATCAACTCCATCATTATATACCCCACCTTCACCCAAATCATATCCCAAGACCAGAAGAGCTTCTTGAAGAGCCTTGATGCTCCTCGGTCTACGAACACCCGATCTCAACATTCCCTCATCAAGAATAAATGATATGTCTATTGACTCTTTCGTCAATGATTTTCTTTTTGGAGGAGGAGGTCCACTTACTTCGATCTTTTGTTTTTTTATGACAACAAGAGGCCTGGGGTCCTCTTTGACATCGGGCTCTTTAATATCGCCCTTTATTTCTATTGTTTGACTACTGGTGTCTATGGAATCATCCTCGGTTGAATACCAATTACTATACCAAACAAAATATTTTTCTGGACCATATTTATCTCTGGCATATACAAAGGAATCATAGAATGCAGAACCTTTTGCCTCTTGCTTTGGAAGAGAGAAGACCCTATTGCTATTACTACCCTCAGAGAGTTTTAACTCAGACATTAGACTATCATTGAGCGATTCCCATACTTGTATAAGAACAACCCTACTTGCAGCTGAGTGGAATATTTCAAAGTCCTCTATTGGCCTTTCAAATAAGTACCCTATCTGGACTGATTCGCTGTTCTCCGTGATCTCTATATCGATCAATGGTGGTTCAAACTCTATGTATTCTACAGCTGATGGGCTTAAGTATGTTCCATTGAGAGTAACATAAAACCAGTTTTCTTGGCCTGACCAGCCTGCAATATTATTTATGTCCAATACAGAACTGGTTACGATGCGCAGCAATGTACCATTGCTTTTTTTATGGGACGTAATGAGCTGTACTTGGTTAGCCCAAATAATTGACGTGGAAAATAAAATTATTCCAAAATTTTTAATATGTCTCATTTTAGAGATCATTAAGTTGTGATCTTAGTTTAGTTATGGCATCCAGTTCTTTTACTGGATCTTCGCCTTTTGATTCTTTTTCTCGAATCTCAATCCTCAATGCAGAGATCTTTTCTTTTATGGGTTCCGATCTTAAGATTTTTATGCAATCAGACACAATTTCTTCAGATGAACTATTTTGATCTTTTGTAAAAAGGATCTGTGCAATGGAATCCCTTTCATTCTTATCCTGAAAATACTCGATAATTGAAGATGATTCCACATCCAAATTCTTATCAAATAAAATTTTTGCCAATTGATTCAAAAGGGGATTTGTGAAAAGTTCAAGTTCGATCTGATCGATAATATTTCTTTTCAATTCAATATCTTTACCTATCAGCAACTGAAGTATTTCAACTTGAGCTTTGTCAACTTGACTTGAAAAAACTATCTTTCCTTCATCTACAAACTCGTCTTCGTAGTTTTGTTCAGGATTTACTCGCTGAGTATTAACCGTTCTAATGAGATCATGCTCTTCGATCGACAACTTTTCTGATATCGCCTTAATAAGATCGTTTCTTATGACCCCATCCTCAATGCTCCTGAGCTCTCTTGCAAGAATCATAATGTATTGCTGCCTATCTGTCCCTTTTAATTCAACTCCTTTATTGAAATCCATATGAAAATCAATATAGTCTATTGGTGAGTCTATTGCAGATAACAATTCTGAACTCCCAGATCGATCTATCCAGTCGTCTGGGTCGAGTCCATTGGGTGGCCTTACTACGCTTGGGATCAAGCCGGACCTATACAAGACCCACCCCGCTCTAATGGCTGCATTCCCCCCAGCCCCATCACCATCATATAATAGGATCACTTTTTGAGTGATCTTTGCTATGGAACTGGCATGCCGTGATGTAAATGCAGTACCTGAAACTGATACAACTGGATGAATAGCGGATTGATACAGTTTGATAAAATCCATATAACCCTCAACCAGTATAACATGCCCTTCCTTTCTAATTGCATCTCGTGTTGCCTGCAGACCATAAAAAACATTACTTTTCTTATAAAGTGGAGTTTCTGGTGAGTTTAAATATTTTGCTGGGTCATCACTTTCAAATATTCTTCCTCCAAATGCAATGGGCTTCCCAGATGGATGAAAAACCGGAAACATGATCCTGGACCTAAAACGGTCGAAGGTCCCCTTATCAGATTGTGAAAATAGACCAGACTGGACTATTTGAGATCTAGTAAAGCCTCTACCTTTACATTTTTTGACAAGTTGATCCCAACTATCTTCTGCAAAACCAATCTTGAACTGCTTGATCATATCTTCATTCAGCCCCCTGTCCTTTAAATAACTCAGGGCTTTTTGGCCAGACTTTGAAAATAGATTATCTTGATACATTTGCACAGCGATCTCATGTAGTTTATATAGAGAAGAGTATAATTCAGAATCGCCATCTGACCTTTCAAGTGATATGGGTATGTTATATCGGTCAGCTAATACCTTAACAGCATCAGGGAATGAAATTTGTTGATAGTCCATTAGGAAAGAAAAAGCATTTCCTCCTGAATTACAACCAAAACAATAATAGATCTGCTTTGCTGGAGCAACGCTAAAAGAAGGCGTCTTCTCATTATGGAAAGGGCAAAGTCCAAAAAAGTTGGGGCCACGCTGTTTGAGATCAACATATTGCGAAACCACGTCAACTATATCTGCACTGTCTCTAACCCTTTCAATTATATCTTGCGGTATCTGAGACATTAGGGTTGCGTCAATTGTTTGATGTATGATTCCCCCAATTCAATAGGGTCATCCCAGTTAAAAAATGAGACCAATGATAATCGAAATTCATTACTAAATCTTGATATTCTGGAATTTTCTTCAAGGACCAATGTCCATTTATGTAGAGGAAGAAGTGCAATGAACCAGACAAACGACATCACTATGAAAAACCCCTTAAATAATCCAAAAGTAAAACCAAGTGATCGGTTCATAAATTGATTACTATTTGATAATAGTGCGATGTTAGACATTTTTGTCAATGCTCTTGTTATCAATAGGGTAGCGACGAATAGTAAAATGAATGATAAGGACATTGAGATCCATTCTTGCACAAGAACAACTTCATTGATCTTGATAGCAACAGATCTAGCATTAGACATGGAAATTACAATGGCAAGCACTAGGCCAATTAGTCTACCAAATTCTTCGATCAATCCTTTATTAAAACCATTATAGCCCAGTAAAAGGATAAAGAGAATTGCCAGGCCATCTAAGAACCACGTCATCTATTCCAATAATTCTCTTAATATCTTATTTGCGGTCTTTCCATCAATGCTGCCTCCTCCTTGTTGCATTACCACGGGCATTACCTTTCCTATGTCTGAGATATCTTCTGCCATTGTCTCAGTTATCACTGACTGGACCAGGTCACGTATTTCCTCCTCGCTCATCATTTTCGGTAGGTATGAGTTCAATATTTCAAACTCACTCTTTTCTTTTTTTGCAAGACCTTCTCTGTTGGCCTTCTCATACATTTCTGCTGCCTCTAGTCGTTGCTTTACCAATGTTTTTATCACAGAGATACAGTCTTGATCATTAAGGTCTTTTCGTGTATTTATTTGTTGATCCTTTAACTTCGCCAGTAGAGTTCTAAGAGTTCCAGCGGTCTCCTTATCCCCCGACTTCATTGCAGAATACATATCAGATTTTATTGAATCCATAAAACTCATTTTAACTATTGTCTATCCTTTTCATTGCTAAAAGCAAATAATCTTTATTTGTCTCAAAACCGATGAATCTTCTACCGTTATTCTTGCATGCGACACCTACATCTCCAAGTCCCATAAATGGGTCCAAGACCCAGTTTAGCTTGAAGCTACTCGCATCTAATATTCTTGATAACAACTTTTGAGGAAAATGCCCCTCTGTATCCACAGTAGATGGAATATCTACCCAGAGATTGGAATCAACCTCACTTGAATCTGGGACCTCTATCGTGTTAACACCTATTGGATTTTGCTTGAAAAGGAACTCATCAGTCTTGGTTGCAAACCAAATATCGGATGTCTCATTGGTCCAGGTCTTGTTTTGGTTTGATGGTTTTTTATCTCTCCATGTGATCCTTGTTTGGATCTGGAGTGAATTGGACAACAATCCTTGATACATACCTGAATATTGCCAAGGGCTAAGTACATATATCGCACCTGTCTTTTTTAGTACACGATAAGATTCTTGGATCCATGCCTGATTCCACTGGTAGTATTCTTGAAGCGTATTTCCATCTCCAAGGCCTGCAGTGGTATCCCAATTATCCTTTGGTGGGTTTGCAATAATTAGATCAATTGACTCTGGTGGTAGTTTACTTAATCCATCTAGGCACTTGGCAAGAAAGACACCCTCTTGCAAGTTGCTCTCCTTTGCCATTGATATGTCCTCCACTGTCTGTATCGCAGGAAGATATCGGTTTAGGTCCTCTATCGTAAGCCCAGGAAATGTCTCCATTGGATTATTATAGTGATAGGTCTTTATTTTATCAGAGGGCTCAGGCATACATAAATTTAGGGAATAATTAACCTATAATCTTTCGAGAATCTCGTTTTCAATAGCATCAAATCTATCTGAATCCTCAAATATGTTAAAATCATCCGTCTGTATTGTCATGACCGGATAATCATCTACAGATCTTATCCATCGATCATAGGCTATGTTGAGAGTATGAATGTATTCTGGGTCAATGGTACTTTCATAATCTCTTCCCCTATTTTTTATTCTACTGATCAATGTGTCAGTCTCTGCTCTAAGATAAATGACCAGATCAGGTTTTTTAAGATAGGAGGTCATCACTGAGAATAAGCCACAATAATTGTCCCAGTCACGTTTGGAAAGTTTTCCAAGTTGATGAAGGTTCCTTGCGAAGATCTCCATATCTTCAAATATTGTTCTGTCCTGTATGACACCAATTGAAGATGCTGACATCTTTTGATGCATCTCAAACCGCTTATGCAAAAAATAGACCTGTAGATTAAAACCCCATCGTCCCATATCATCATAAAAGTCACTTAAATATGGATTATCAGAAACCGATTCAAAGAAAGGTTCCCAGTTGCGACGTTTTGACAATAGTTTTGTGAATGTGGTCTTCCCAACGCCAATGTTTCCCGCAAGCCCTATGAATGGCGAATCTGTTTTTTGTTTATCTAACATTTTTTATACTGCTAAATTGAAAGTCAATAATTTGCAATTATATGCTATGGAAGATAAACAAAAAGTTCTTTTCATCTGTACAGGAAATAGTTGCCGTTCTCAAATTGCAGAAGGCCTACTAAAAGATATGGAAAATGAAGATTTTGAAGTCTTTAGCGCTGGAAGCCATCCTAGTCGATTACATCCAAATGCCATTGCTGTCATGAAAGAGAACAATATAGATATATCAGATCAAACATCAGACAGCATAGACCAATATCGAGATATGGGAATCAATATTGTCATTACGGTCTGCGATAATGCTAACCAGGTCTGTCCCGTATTCCCAGAAAGTGTAAAAAGAATTCATTGGAGCATCGACGACCCTTTTCGTGGTTGGGATTCAGGGGAGGTCCATCTGAATAATTTTAGAAAGACAAGAGACGAGCTACGAACTCGAATCAAAGATTTTATAATTGAAATGGAGCAATCATGATCAAAGGAAACCTCGTTATTTTTTCATTGTTGACCTCATTTATCCTTGCGGGAGAGATATCAGTATCAATATCAGAAGAATTGGTGAATGATTATCTTGGTTTGATCGGTGACCACCAGATACCAAAAGGTAAAATTGGAGACCAGGCCACCTGGGCCATCAATGAACCTCGTGTGAGATTCCAAGAGGGATCTGCCGAGTTTCTAGCAACTGTTCTATACAAAAAAGATAAGATAAATATCAAGAAGACTATATCCAAGAATATGTACGTAGAGTATAATTATGATGATAATGTCATCAAACTAATGATAGAGGATCCCTTTATAAAAATGGAACGAAAGAATGAGACATTGGGGAGATTGGATATCAGCTCCCTGTACCAAAAAGGATTGAAATTTCAAGGGCCAAGACCAAAGATGGAGACAATTAAACTCAAGACGATCAAGGGAAGAATTCGGATCGACATGAACATAAAAAAATCCTTGATATATTTTGAGCCTGGGGTGGTCCGCGTAGCGATTGACCTAGACTATAAATAAGATCTTAAATATTCATGCCAGACAATAAAGCATACATCTTAGGTACGGACCAAGAAGAGCTAGACAGACTTAGGATACAACATGATGTGTGGCGATCTGAGGCTATCCGCGGTTGGGATCTTGCTGAATTCAAATCAGGAGATTTTATTTTAGACCTTGGTTCTGGCCCAGGATATTGCACAGAAGAACTTGCAAATATTGTAGGGAGATCTGGAAAGGTGATCGGGGTCGATCGTTCTGCTTCCTTTATAGCTCATCTAGAGCAAACTAAAGAAAAAAAGGATCTGAGCATACAAGCGCTTCTATCTACATTTGATGATCTACAGTTGGAGACTGATTCTCTTGATGGAATTTATTGTAGATGGGCCTTGGCGTGGATACCAAATCCCAAAGAGATCTTAAATAAATTGAGAGGCTTTCTAAAGCCTGGCGGGAGAATGGTGATACACGAATATTATTATTGGACAAGCCATCGCACGGAGCCAGAGAGACCTGGTTTGAAAAAAGCGATAG
>CALCSS010000084.1 GCA_937893835.1 uncultured Fidelibacterota bacterium | reverse complement strand
TGAGGCGAGGTGGAGGACACAGCACTCGGTCGATCGTAACGGAGATCTATATCCGACCCATGGTCTAGGACCAGTCAGTCCAATGCTGGACATTAACCGTGGCAACCGAATGATCCATCTAACATCAACAGCGACACAGACACGGGGCCTACATAAATATATCGTGGACAAGGGAGGTGATGACCATCCTAACGCGTCAGTGGATTTTAAATGTGGAGACATCGTTTCCACTGTGATCAAATGTCAACAGGGTCAGACGATCATGCTCAGCCATGATACCAATAACCCGCGACCCTATTCTCTTAATTTCAGGGTCCAGGGGACACGAGGCATCTGGCAGAAGGATGCTCGCTCTATATACATAGAGGGAGTCAGCAAGGATGAACATCGTTGGGATGATGAAGATCAATATCTCAAGGACCATGACCATCCTCTGTGGAAGCGTTTCCAAGACCAGGCCGCAGGCTCAGGACATGGGGGGATGGACTTTTTCATTCTCAGAGCATTCATTGAGGCCCTGAAGGGAGCGGACCCGGTGATCGATGTCTATGACGCTGCCAGTATGAGTGTGGTATCGCCACTGAGCGAGAGATCGATACGTTTGGGAAGCGCCGCTGTCAAGGTCCCTGATTTCACCCGTGGAAAGTGGAAGAATAATAAACCCATATTTGGCTTGAACGAGCGAGCGTAGGACAATGATATTATCTTCATTGGACTGGTACATAGTTGCGACATATTTCCTCCTCACCCTGTTCATCGGGGTCTGGGCATCCAAAAATGCGGGGAGTGATAGGAGATCATTCTTTCTTGCTGGGAGGAATATGCCCTGGTGGTTGTTGGGCATCAGCATGGTGGCGACGACCTTCTCAACGGACACCCCAAACCTTGTCACTGACCTTGTGCGGAGAGATGGTGTCTCTGGGAATTGGGCATGGTGGGCCTTCCTCTTGACTGGCATGCTTACTGTTTTTGTCTACGCGAGGCTCTGGCACCGCTCGGGCGTGCTGACGGACATTGAGTTTTATGAACTGCGATATGGAGGTAAGACGGCTGCCTTTCTTAGAGGTTTTCGTGCACTATATCTTGGTCTGGTCTTCAATGTCCTTGTCATGGGGGCAGTGAGCCTGGCCGCGATCAAATTTGGTGAGATAGTTCTAGGTCTTCCTGGCTGGCTTACGCTTACCGTTGCATGCTCCATCACGCTAGCCTATTCCATGTTAGGAGGATTAAAGGCGGTGATCATAACGGATTTCTTGCAATTTACCTTTGCAATGATCGGCTCCATATGGGCGACGATCTACATATTGGGTCTCCCTGAGATAGGGGGGCTCTCGAGTCTGATCGTCCACTCCAATGTGATCGACAAGCTCTCTCTCTTTCCAGATCTATCGGACCCAAATATCTGGGTGCCAGTGCTCCTGGTACCTCTTGCTGTACAGTGGTGGGCAAGTTACTACCCTGGTGCCGAGCCAGGGGGTGGAGGATACATCGCCCAGCGAATGTTCTCAGCAAAGGATGAATCAAATGCCATAGGCGCTACCCTGCTGTTTAACATTGCACACTATGCCCTGAGGCCATGGCCCTGGATACTCATAGCTCTTGCATCATTGGTCATCTTTCCTGAACTATCAGACATCCAAAAGGCCTTCCCTGATCTGCCACCAGATAAGCTGGGCCATGATGTTGCATATCCGGCCATGCTAACCTTGCTTCCCTCAGGACTGCTTGGACTCGTCTCGGCCTCATTGATCGCTGCATTCATGAGCACCATGTCAACCCAGTTGAACCTCGGTGCAAGCTACCTTGTGAACGACCTGTATCATCGTTTTTTGAAGCCAAATGCATCGGAGACCGAATTGGTCATGGCAGGACGGATCTTTACTGCATTTTCTATCATCCTTGGTGCTGGTCTTGGTCTTGTCCTTACCAACGCAGGGCAGGCATTTGAACTATTGTTGATGATCGGTGCTGGAACGGGTCTGATCTATGTCCTTCGCTGGTTTTGGTGGCGGATAAATGCCTTCACTGAGATCGTTGCGATGGTAAGCTCCCTGTGCGTCGCAGGATTTTTGAATTTCTCTGGTCTGGAGATGGAGAGTTGGTCAAAGATCGTAATCGGTACTCTCATCACCACTGTCGCCTGGATACTGGCCGCATATTTCAGTCCTCCTGAGGATGAAAAGACGCTAAGAGATTTTGTGGAGAAGGTGAATCCTGGAGGCCCAGGATGGAGGAGATTCTCTGTCGGTCCATCGATTGAGCCGTGGCCAGTTCCGAAGGGGATATTGATGATGTTACTGGGCTCTTTTTCAGTCTATTCCTTGTTACTAGGTGTAGGGCAATTGATCTATGGGAATATCTATCCGGGCCTATTCGTCTGCTCACTTAGTATCGCAAGTTCGGTGGGATTGGTCAAGATTTGGAAGTAAGTACCCCAGGCAGAATATGCCTCTTTGGCGAGCATCAGGACTACCTTGGACTGCCTGTGATCGCCATGGCGATCTCTCTAAGAGCAAAAATAGTTGGTGAAAGAAGAATGGATAAGGAGGTCATTATTCATAAGCCTGACATTTCGGAGACGGAAAGATTCTTGATAAATGATACGGGCTATCAAAGGCAGAGAGACTATTTCAGGAGTGGCATCAATGTCTGTAGGAAAGAAGGCCTCAAGTTTTCCAATGGGTTTGAATGTGAGATCAGGAGCGACATACCAATAAAGGCCGGAACGAGTAGTTCTTCGGCGATCGTTGTAAGTTGGATAAATTTCTTATCCCAAGTGGCAGACTCCCCATCGAAATGGTCAAATGAGAAGATCGGAGAGCTTGCCTACAAGGCCGAAGTAGAAGAATTTGAAGAGCCTGGAGGCATGATGGACCAGTATTCAACTGCCATAGGGAGCGTGGTGTATCTTGAGTCTGATCCAGAGATATCTGTTGAGGTATTGGACGCATCACTTGGACCTTTTGTCCTTGGTGACTCTGGCGATCAAAAGGACACGCTCACCATCCTATCACATTGCAGAGACATGAGACTTGATATAATGAATAAGATAAGACCCCTCAATACAGGATTTGATCTGAACTCCTGTGGCCATGACCTGGACCTATCCTCATTGAATGATCATGAGAGAAGCTTGTTCCATTGCACGATCGAGAATAGGGACCTACTTAGACAGGCAAGGTCAGAGTTAGATAGAAGTGAGCTAGACCATGAGCTTATTGGTTCATTGTTGGATCAACATCATTCGATACTTAGAGACCACTTGAGCGTCAGCACAGACAAGATCGAAACAATGATCTCCGCCGCTGCCAATGCAGGCGCGATCGGTTGCAAGATAAATGGATCTGGAGGAGGAGGCTGCATGTTCGCCTATGCACCAGATGATCCGCAGTCGGTTGCAGATGCAATAGAATCAGTTGGCGGCAAGGCATCTTTGATAAATGCAGATGAAGGGACCAAAGTATTAACTTCATAGGATAATTACAGGAAAGATTGAGATGAAAGATATTACACTCCTTATCATGGCGGCAGGGATGGGGTCTCGTTATGGAGGCCTTAAACAATTAGACCCGGTAGGACCAAATGGTGAGACGATCATTGATTATTCTGTATACGATGCCATCCGGGCTGGGTTTAGTAAGGTCGTATTTATAATCAGAAGAGAATTTGAGGTAGAGTTTCGGTCCCAGATCACTGATAAATATGAAGGGAGTATCAAAGTTGAATTCGCCTTTCAAGAGCTAAACGACCTTCCGAATGATTTCAAATGTCCCGAGGGTCGACTAAAGCCTTGGGGTACGGGTCACGCCATTCTTACCGCAGCGGGACTTATCAATGAGCCATTTGTTGCCATAAATGGTGACGATTTTTATGGTCTTGAGTCATACGAGATCGTTGCAGACTACTACCACAATGGTGGAGACTCATTTTCAATGGTGGCCTTTGAGTTGGGTAATACCCTATCTGATTTTGGAGGAGTGACCCGAGGACTCTGTACTGTAGATAATGACCTTTTGGCTACCGTCATTGAGACCGGGGAACTAAAAAGGATTGGTGGGGGCGTGTCGTCAGATCGTGACATTGAACTTGATGGTACCGAGCCTGTGTCCATGAATGTATGGGGGTTCACACCAGATCTCTTTGGTCATTTGAGATCCATGTTTGAGGATTTTCTTGAAAACGAGGGCGAGGAAATGAAGAGTGAGTTCTTGATCCCGTCGGTGATAAATGCACTGATACAGACTGAAACAAAAAATGTAAAAGTTCTGAGAACGGGCTCGAGTTGGTTTGGTGTGACATACAAGGAGGACAAGCCATATGTCATTGAGCAGGTGCAAGACCTAATAGATGAGGGAGCATATCCTGATAGATTATTCTGATGATAAGATGAGATCCCTTTGTATCAAGGCCCTGATATTGACCCTCGCTCTAGATATGGCCCTATCATCAAATATTCCCTCTGAGATACAAGACCCATCCATTGTAGAGATCGGTAAGATGCCTGCAAGGGCTACATTGTTCAACTTTGAATCCAGACAACTTTCGATATCTGATGATCCGTCCCGTTCCAGGTATTTCAGATCACTGAATGGGCATTGGAAATTCAATTGGGTCAGGGACCCATCTGATAGGCCAATTGATTTTTTCAGAACGGATTTTGATGATGTTGATTGGAGTGACATAGATGTACCATCCAATTGGGAGTTGAATGGCTACGGTGTCCCTATCTATTTAAATCATCCATACGAGTTCTCCTATGATCCCGATCCACCAAGAATACCAGAAGGATATAACCCCGTAGGTTCCTATCGAAAAGAATTCACGATCCCCTCAGGCTGGGAAGGTCGCGATATCATCATTCATTTCGGAGCGGTCAAGTCTGCGTTCTTTATTTGGGTCAATGGTCATCAGGTTGGTTATAGCCAAGGAAGCAAACTTCCTGCGGAGTTTGATATTACTGAGTATGTCAAAACGGGAAATAACCTGGTCGCTCTAGAGGTCTACCGATGGTCTGATGGAACCTATTTGGAGTGCCAGGATTTTTGGCGTATCAGTGGTATTGAGAGGGACGTAAGCCTATTTGCTGAGCCTAGGATAAGGGTCGCTGATCTCTGGGCCAAGACACCGCTGGACGAGTCTTTTCAAGATGGAAAGTTACAAGTGGACATGGATATTGTTAATGGGACCAATAAAAGGGAGCTCGTATCCGTGCTTGTTGAATTGTTTGGCCCAAAGGGTAAACGCATACTCAGAAAGAAAGATGATGTGAATATGCAACCAAGATCTCGGATCAAGCATGAGGTGTATAAATACATATCGGATGTGGACCATTGGACGGCTGAGAAGCCGCATCTATATCAGCTTGTGGTGACACTGAAGAAGGGGATGCGTACGATCGCAAGCACAAGCGAGCAGATCGGTTTTCGTACCATTGAGGTAAAAAATGGACAATTCCTTGTTAATGGTCAGCCTGTTCTGATCAAGGGCGTGAATAGGCACGAGCATGATCCGTTGACCGGTCATGTCATAAGCAAGGAACTGATGGAGAGAGACATCAAATTGATGAAAGAGTACAATATTAATACAGTACGTACCAGTCACTATCCTACGGACCCCTATTGGTATGATCTATGTGATCGATACGGCCTCTATGTGATCGATGAGGCGAACATCGAGAGCCATGGAATGGGCTACCACCCTGATAGGACCCTTGGAAATGATCCACAGTGGGAGATCGCACATCTAACCAGAATTCAGAGAATGGTAGAGCGTGACAAGAACCATCCATCCATAATCATGTGGTCCATGGGCAATGAAGGTGGTGATGGTGTCAATTTTGTATCTTGCTCTGATTGGATTCGTCAGCGAGACCCGTCAAGGCCCGTTCACTATGAGAGGGCAGGAGATCAGGACCATGTGGATGTCTATTCACCAATGTATCCTGGTGTGAAATGGTTGAGCAGATGGGCAAAGGATAGGCATACGAGGCCTCTCATAATGTGTGAGTACATGCATGCAATGGGCAATAGCCTTGGTGGTATGGAAGATTATTGGAGCCTGATACGAAAAGAGCCTCAACTACAGGGAGGTTGTATCTGGGACTGGGTAGATCAAGGCTTGGAAAAAACATCAGAGAATGGAGAGACCTATTTTGGATATGGTGGGGACTTTGGTCCACCAGATACACCGAGCGATGGTAATTTTTTGATCAATGGTCTTGTACAACCAGATCGGAGACCGAATCCACATTTACATGAGGTTCGAAAGGTCTATCAGAATTTTCTGGTTGAACCTGTTGGCCTAAATGAATTTCTTATCAAGATAAAGAATGAGAATTTTTTCACAAATTCAGACGAGTATATCATAAAATGGAAATTGAGATCAGACGGGAGCACGATTCGATCTGGTATACTTGGCAACCTAGGTATGATGCCTCAAGAAAGTCGTCATGTAAAAGTTCCTGTGAGAGATCTTGTCATGGAGCCACTAAAAGAATACTTTTTGGAGATCGAGTTCAGACTGAAGAATAAAACAGGATTGTTGGACGCAGGACATCTTGTGGCCTGGGAGCAGCTGCCACTGGTGAATTACCAGACCATACTCAGATCGTCAAGAGACTCCCGCCCCTCAATTGATGATAATACACCTCCAATTGATAGTGTGATCGACTCTGATGAGAGAGTTGAGATAAAGGCAAAAGACCTCAGAGTTGTGATCTCAAAGAAGACGGGGACCATTGTGTCATTGGTTGCCAATGGTAATGACCACATCGTTGAGGGTCCAACACCCAATTTTTGGAGAATTCCCACTGACAATGACTATGGAAACAATATGGCCAAGCGGTCTAGCATTTGGAAGAGGGCATCAGAGAACCAGACCCTATCTCAGATCAAGGTCATTGAGGGTAATACCTTTGTTGGAGTACGTGTTTCAGTTCAGTATCCAGACATCGCCTCTTCAGGAGAAATAAGTTACAATATCTATGGAGATGGGAGGATCATTGTCACTCACAGAATTGAACCAGCTCAGAAAAATCTGCCCAACCTACCAAAATTTGGAATGAGAATGACCATACCAAATGAGTATGACGATCTCACTTGGTTTGGTAACGGGCCGCATGAGAGTTATTGGGATCGTAAGGCAAGTTCCAGAGTTGATATTTTCTCTGGGAAGGTATCAGAACAATATCACCCATATGTTCGTCCACAAGAGAACGGTAACAAGACCGATGTGAGGTGGGCAACACTAAGGAATGACATGGGTCATGGAATCATGATCACAGGGTTACTTTCATTCAACGCCAGTCACTTTGTTCCAGAGGACTATGATGATGGATTCATGAGAGATCGACCAGATGGTATAATGAATGCAAGAAGACAAAAAAAAGGAATGCATACCACAGACCTTAAAGAGAATGATATTATTCATCTTGACATAGACCACTTGCAAATGGGCGTTGGTGGTGAGGATAGTTGGGGAGCTCAGCCTTTGGCCAAATATCAGATAGAACCAAAAAACTATATATATCAATTCATGATATATCCCCTTGACCCCAATGATGACCCCTCAGAGATATATGGACATCACCTCTTTCAATAAATAGGGGGTATCCTTTTTTTGAATATCTCTGTTGTCATTCCTACTTTCAATAGAAAACATCTCCTAAAAAGAGCAATTGAATCTGTAGAGGGTCAGACCCGTAAACCTCTTGAGATCATTGTCGTTGATGATGGGTCATCCGATGGTACTAGAGAGTGGCTACTGGGCTCCCATCCATCAATAAAATATATTCGCCAATCCAACTCTGGGGTCAGTAGAGCAAGAAATAAAGGGATCAAGGCCTCGGCTGGTTCTTGGGTCGCGTTTTTGGATTCAGACGATGAATGGATGCCGAAAAAACTAGAGGAGCAGGAAAGATCTATCGTAGAAGGTCCAGGGACAAGATTTTGTCATACAAATGAGATCTGGATCAGAAATGGAGTCCGTGTCAATCAAATGAAAAAGCATCAAAAGTATGGCGGCGAGATATTTGAGAAGTGTCTTGATATCTGTAGGGTATCACCCTCATCTGTGTTGATCAAAAAAGAGGTCTTTGATAGTGTTGGCCTTTTTGATGAGTCACTAAGAGTCTGTGAAGATTATGACCTGTGGTTACGTATCACATCAAAATTTTCTGTATTTTTTCTAGATCGACCACTGATCAAAAAATACGGTGGCCACTCTGACCAACTCTCAAGGGTCAGAGGTGGGATAGAGCAGTATCGTATCAAGTCAATTGAAAAGCTACTGGGATCAGCTTCACTCACAGGGTCTCAATCAAGATCCGCCAAAGAGGTGCTTGTTCATAAGCTAAATATTTATGCCAATGGATTAGCAAAACGGCAGAGAACAGAGGAGTTGGACATTGTGAATGAGAAGATAGAACACTGGCTGAAATGGAAGGCTTGAAGTTGGGTGTGATAATAGGCTATATTTATGGTTGTTGATTGAGTTATGCCTTCGTGTAGAACGTTTTTATAGAGAGAACATAATAATTCAAAAATTAGCGTTATGAGATCATATAATACATTATTGGTTGCGGTATTCATCCTTACGGCGAATCTATTTGCCTCAGAGTGGGTGGACCTAGGAGCCACTCGACCAACTGAACCTGATTGGGATGTGAATGTGATATCAGAGAATAATATTGAGATATCCTTTCAATTTCAAGGCTATTCCAATGAACTACTCCAGAATGGAAAAAATAGGATCAGCTTCCCTGGTGGTGTACCTATCCTAGAGCAGGGTGCTCCAAATTTACCCCGAATGGCTCGTTCCATTATCATACCAGATCTTGGGCATATGGAATTATCGATCTTGGAGACTCAATTCATAGATATCCAAGTATCAGATATTGAACCATCGAAAGGTAATCTGACCCGTGATGTCGACCCATCAACCGTCCCATACACATTTGGAAAGCCCTATGAGCTAGATGAGTTCTACCCGGCTGAGATCGCTTTTTTACGGGAGCCATATATCCTTAGGTCACTCAGAGGTCAGACGATCGTATTGCAGCCCATTCAATATAATCCTGTTCAACGTACACTTAGGATATTTACACAGATCGATATTTCGATTCAACAAAATGGGATCAGTCAGGTCAATGCCTTGACCCGGCGCCCACCAAATGTAGATTCTAGAGAATTCGAGCATATGTATAGAGATCATTTTCTCAATTATCCAGAGGACGAGAGGTATGAGGTCTTAGGTGAACAGGGCCCGATGCTGGTGATCAGCTATGGCGATTTCATGGATGAGATGCAGACCTTTGTTGATTGGAAGAACTACAAGGGCATCCCGACTGATATGGTGGATATTGCAGATATAGGCAATGAGGATGACATGGCCCAATTTATCGAGGACCAGTACTATGAGAATGGAATCGCATTTGTCCTACTGGTAGGAGACATCGCACAAATAGAGACCATCCGTCGTTCAAATGGAGCAGGGTCAAACAGCCCATCTGATAACTCACTCACATTCGTTGCAGGTGATGACTACTACCCAGACCTGATCATTGGCCGTTTCTCGGCTGAGACCGGTGAGCACGTGGAAACGATGGTCAACAGGACCATTTCATATGAGATGGCCCCAGATCCAACAGGTGAGTGGTACAAGAAAGGCTCAGGCTTTGCATCAAACCAGGGCCCGGGTGATGATGGTGAAGATGATGATGAGCACATGGATAATATTCGAGATCTCCTATTAGGCTACACATACAATGAGGTTGATCAAGTGTATGACCCAGACGGTACAGTTGCTGATGGAGAAGCCGCAATAAATGAAGGGAGATCGATCATTAATTATACAGGCCATGGTTCCAATGGATCCTGGGGCAATGGTTGTCCTATGAATAATACTGATGTCAATAATTTGGAGAATGGGGGCATGTGGCCCTTCATCTGGTCTGTTGCCTGTGTAAATGGAGAGTTTCACCAAGGGACCTGTTACGCTGAGACCTGGCTTCGTGCGACCAGTGAGTCTGATGGAACGCCTACTGGTGCAATAGCAACTCTTATGTCAACGGTCAATCAGGCCTGGAATCCTCCCATGGAAGGCCAGGATGAGATGAATGCCATTTTTGTTGAATCATACTCTGATAATGCGAAGAGAACTTTTGGTGGTCTATCATTCAATGGCATGAACCAAATGAACGATAGCTATGGATCGCAAGGCTATGACGAGACCTACTACTGGACCTTGTTCGGAGACCCTTCAGTTGTAGTTCGATCTGATACTCCAACTGAGATGGAGGTCAGTCACACTGGGGTCATCATTATAGGTACAACAGAATTAAGCATTGATACAGGTGTGAGCGGGGCGCTTGCTGCGGTATCAGTAGAGGGGCAACTTTTGGCCTACGGCCATACGGATGAATCAGGGTCCATAGATCTTGTATTTGAATCTGCATTGGATGTTCCAGGCGAGCTTGACCTTGTTGTGACAGCCTACAATAAGATACCCTATGAGACCACTCTGAATATTATCGCTCCAGATGGAGCATACATGCTCCTAGAGGATTTCATTGTCAGTGGAGGGGATGATGGGGTCTTGGATTATGGTGAGTCAGGTAGTTTCTATACCGTATTTGAAAATGTAGGTCAAGATCCTTCTGGTGACCTATCATTTACCATTTCGCATCAAGGATCGATGATCAATATCCTCACAGATGCAATCGCGCATGAATCAGTCGAGGCTGGAGGTCAGGTTTCCGTCGGGCCATTTGAGTTGGAGGTCAGTTGGAATGTGGAAGATGGATCGAGCATT